>JAYUFF010001105.1:0-8308 GCA_043738825.1 Schlesneria sp. | reverse complement strand
GTGAACTGTCAGTGGTGGCGAGACCACAGTCACGGGGATCTTGTTCACAGAGACCGGCGGTTGCTCACCGGCAGCGGGTTGTGCGGCCAGTCGCAGGCAGTACTGACCCTGCTTCGCGGACGGATGGAGTTCCGCCGCCGATTGCACGCCGGGGATGGCACGCTGCTCGTTACGCCAGCCGGCGGCGATCAGTGTGTCGCGATCTTCAAAGTCACCCGAAGGCAGCTTGTTGGCAGCCGCGGCGGCACTCCGCTCGGACACACTGCGCATCAATCGCCAGTGTGCGGGGAGCGTTTGAAAGGACAGGGCGTACGGACTGATGACGGGTGTCGGCAGCTTCTTGACCGCGTGCTCCCAATGCAGTCGCTGAAGCATGCGAGTCAGTTGCATCGCATCGGCGGCGTGTTGTCGAGCCGACTGATATTGCTGTTGTCTCAAGGCAGCGTCAGCGCTGTCGCAGTGCTGCCCCGCCTGTCCCAGCAGTCGCCGCGCATCGGGCAGACCGACACCCATCTGTTGTAGTTGCCGGTCGATTTGTCGCGTTCGTTCGAGCTTCAGTTGACTCAGTTCAACACCCGCTGCGGCGCTCCTGTCCTGCACGACCGCGATGCGCTGGTTGAGTCGCTCGACGACACTTTGATCCGAAGTAATCAGAATGGCCGCCGTCTGATCGAACTTCGGCAGGACGATTTTGATCCCACCCGCCACGGTCTCGCGAGCCAGATTCTGCAAGCGGCCCGTGGTGGTGATCTCCCAGGCCGTGGCCGTTTCACCGCCGCCGGGAACGATGATCGTCGCGTTGTTGGCCGCCAACTGACCGGGCACAAATTGCGATCGGTCTTCCAACCACATCGGCAACAGCAGGGCACCGGACTCGGATCGGATCAAGGCGGCCGTCAGTTCCCGTTCGCGCTGCTTGTCGGCCGTCGTATCGGGTTTCTTCGTGGCGGCTTTCCCGCCGAACAGGCTCTTCGTCACCGTGGGAGTCGGTTCGGTACGGCGCGAATCCACGGTGAATGGTATGAGCTGCACAGACGAGCCGGTCGCCAGCCACGGTTCCAGCAGAGCCAGTTCCAGATTGAGTTGCGTCAGCGTCAGCAGTCGTTCGCGCGCGACGGAGCCTTCACCGTCGAGCGGCGTCGTCGTCCAATAGCCCACGCCCCGACAGCCGGCCGCCAACGCGGCATAGACCTGCGCACGAATCTGCTCGGGTTCGAGCAGCGGTGTTGTTCCTGCTGACGGGGCGAGGTCCATCAGTTCGGGAGACGGTTCGGTTTGAATCCACGTCCAGCACAACGTCCCCGGCCACGCACGATCGCGCTTCTGCACGAGCGACTCGCGATAATCGAGCAGCGTCACCTCACTGTTCATCACATGCCGGCTGATCCCCAGCAGATCGAGGTGCCGCGAACATAGCTTTTCGTCGTCTGCGACATCGGCGGCCAGCGGACGCTTGAAAGCCCGGTCGGCATCGCGCACCTGATTGGTCCAACTTTGCAGGCGAGGCCGCCCGCTGGCTGTGAGTCGTGCTCCCATCATCCAGAACAGCACCGACGAACTGTTCGGCGCGAACGGGAGCAAGCTGGCATCTTCGGAATCGAGCGGCTCGCCACTGGCATCCTTGGCGAACGGTGGAGTCGCGGTGAGCCACAGTCCCTGCCGGCGCAGCGGCGTGGTGATCGCAGTCGCCTCCGCGTCGGAGACCCAGGCCACGTTGAAGCCGGCTGCCGCCAGAGCCTCGGGACGCTCGCCGTGGTAGGCCGAGATCCGCGGAAAGAACGGCTGGTCTTCCACACGCAGTCGATGCAGACGGAACTCAACCGGCACAGTGTTGGTTCGCTCTGAACCATTCGAGCCGGTCTGCGTCACCGACCGATCGGCCTGCGGATCGGATTCGACCGGCACGATCGGTCCGAGTACCAATTCGTCCAACAGCAGTTCCGCCGTTCCCAACGGCAGGGTGCCGCCGACGATGACTCGATCCACGAACATCGTCTCCGGTTCGATGGTCATCCGTTTGCGTGCCCGCAGTAGGCGCAGTTGATCGTTGACCGCCTTGTCCGATGTCCGGCATTTGAGTTGTTGCCATTGGCCCGGCGTCTGATACGCATCGCCCGTCACGATCGTGCTCAGCGGCCCACCGGTCTCGGGATCGGTGAGTCCTCGAAATCCGATCCGCAGCGCCAGGACTGCCCCCGCCTGATCGGAGCGAACCCACAGACTGGCTTCGAGTTCATCGAGAACTCGCACGGTCGGCACATTGTGCTCAAACCTCAGCGGGATGTTGTCACGAGCCACCTTCAGTCGGATGAACTCGGCTCCCCCGCGATGCCCCGCGTCGCGTCGCCGCTCGTGAACCGTCAGCTTGGCGTCGGTCTCTCGACAACGAACCTGCCAACTTGTACCCGGCCCATCGAAGTCGGACTCGTACTGCTCGGCGATGACTTGGCCCGCACCGCTCCACGCGAACAGCAACGCCACGGCCGCGACAGTGGCTGCCGATCCCTTCCTTGGCCATCGAGTTCTCGGAGTCCGCATCCTGCGTTTCCGTATCCCGTTCCACGCAACCGCTACAGACGGACTCACGCAGAATCAACTTCGCGAAAAATTTCTCGCCACACTCAGTTCGACTGGAGTGAGTCTTGGTGCCTGCGTTGCCGGAATGCCTCACGTCAGCACTGGCCAACGATCGGCTTAAGTGCCGGATTCTAAGGGACTTCGCAGAAGTCGCCTAGCCGAACCGTGGCCGGTTGGCCACAGGCCCTCACCGACGGTACAACCGGGCGAAATGCCGACACTCCCTGTGCGAAAACGACTTACGGCCAGCCATTGTGTCCGGCCCCTCGCCCGCGCAGAATCATCGCCGTGTGAAGTGACCGTCGAGAGGAGCGAAGACCGTGAGTACACAGGCTCGATTTCCAAGTACCGATGAAGACGAAGTGCCCCGAGAACTCGCGGAACTCGGCCAACGCATCGCCGACTCGTCCGATCCGTCTCGGGCGGAGTTGGAGTTGGCGTACCATCGCGTCCTCGATTCCGTGCGTCGCCGCCGCCGCATCCTGAGCCTCGTCCAAGAGGCTCTGTCGCAACTGCGACTCGACATCAAGTACCTGATGTTCGACCTCGAAGTCACCCGGCAGGAACGAGACGAACTGAAGCAACAACTCGAAGACAGCTAACGAAACCAATGGACTCGTCGTCCGCAACGAACAGTGCCTCGGATGATCGCCAACATCCGAGGCACTTTCGTTGGAACGGCACTGGTTATCGCACGAACGTCAGCCCCGGATCGCCGGGGTTGTTCGCGTCGAGCCGGAAGTTGAGCTTGTTGTCGGCCAGCATGGCCACCTGTCCAACAAGCGGCGGGCCTTCGGCGGGACGCAGAATCAACAGGTTGTCGGCCAGCGTCGATGTCCCGGTGAACTCCTGAGGCTTCTTGTTCTGAGTGAACTTCCACGAGAACATCTTGTCCGCCGTGACCGTGAGCGCCACGACCGAACCATCCGGTTGCGCAGCCTTCCACGAACCGACGAGCTTGTCCGCCTCGACCGGCATCGTCGCGACGGCCGTGTCGGCGGGAGCCGGTACAGGTTCACCTTCCGCCGCAGGCGGCGTCAGTGTCTTCACCATCTGAGCCGACAACTGATCGGTCGGCTGAAGTTTCACGACTTCTTTGAATTCGGTCAGAGCTGCCTCACTGTGGCCACCCGTCAAGTAATGATAGGCCAACACGAAGCGGGCCTGCGCCGACTGCGGGTTCGCCTTGCGGTACTGTTCAAGCGCCCGCAACTGCTGAGTGTAGGTGTCCACGTTGGGATAGAGACTGACCAGCGTCGTCCAGTCCCAGCCGGGGCCGTTGGAAAGCACCGCGTAGATTGTCGGAGCGGCCTGGTCGTACTTCTTCGTGGCGAAGAGCACCAGTCCCCGGAACTCGTGCAGCACCGGATCGCTCGGCGATTTCTGAATGGCCTGATCGACGTTGACGAGCGCGGTGGCATAGTCGGCGTCATAAAACGAGGTTCGCGCTTCGCCCAGCCACTTCGACGCCTGATCTTCGGCCGTGGGAGGTGCCGGTGTCGATGGATCCGCGTTCGCCGGAGGTTCGGCGGGCGCATTGGACGGTGCCGACATCACAATCGGCTGCGAGTAGTTGATGACAGTGTTACCGACCGGGTACGGCTCGACGTAGTACGGGTTCGAGTACGACGCATAGCCCCACGAGTACGGCATGAACGAACTGACAACGGCTCCACTGACGAAACCGGCTCCCCACCACGCGGCGGGACGGTTGTACCAGTTGCTGCCGTTGCAACTGCCGTGATACCAATCTCCGTGATAGTGACCGTACCCGCCGCCATTGTTCCAGTAGTTGCCGCCACCGCCGTTCCAGTTGTTGTTGTGAACGTTGTTGATGTTGACGTTGTTACCAGAGTTGTTGCCGATCCCGCCGGGGCGATTGTTGATGTTGACGTTGTTGCCGGAATTGTTGCCAATCCCACCGGGACGGTTGCTGATGTTGCCGGTGTTGCCAGGCTTGTTCCACAAACCGGGCTGACTCGGATTGAGTCCCGTTCCCGATCCCGGCCTCATGCCGGGCCGATCACCCACTCCGAGATTTCCACCACCGAGACCGCCCGATTGATTGGGGAACGATGGCCGCGAACTGGCATTGCCGACCGAGCCACCACCCGGACGCGAAGCCGACGGCGGATTGGAAATGCCGGGCCGTGACGGCGTGGAGGGTCGGCTCGCACCACCTTGATTGAAACTGGGCCTCGATGCGGCACTGCCGCCACCACCGCCACTTGGCCGGGAGGCTCCGGCACCTCCTCCGCCAAACCCGCCACCTCCGCCTCCGCCGCCACCACCAAAGCTGGGACGTGCTCCACCACCGCCGCCGCCACCACCACCGAAACTAGGGCGTGCTCCGCCACCACCACCGCCGCCTCCGCCGCGACCGAAGCCCCAGAGCGGAGAGACACACACGATCACCAACAGGGACGCACAAGCAACTCGAAGTCGAACGGACGTTTTCATTTGTCGAACTCCATCAGGAGTGAATTGATTGGAAGAACACTGACAACACAGACGGACAACCGGAACTGAGTGACTATCGTCCGACCGCTGCTGCGGCCTCTGGCTTGGGAGGCTTTCTGACGACGATGACCTGCTCGATCTCGGGGCTCAGTTCGCCGCCGACCATGCGATCGTAGGATTGCCAGCCCCAGCGATCCTTGTCGATCCTCTTCAGCACATTGGTGGCCGTGCCGACCTGTCCATCACTGGTCACATTGCGCAGCTTGATGACCCAGCGGTCGCCGTCGCGCGTCCACAGGCCCTCGCCGTAGCCTCCCGTTGAGTCGAAGACCCACGAGCGAATCTGATTGGCCAGCGGATCCCAGCCGAATCGCTGCGTCCCCGCCATCGCCGGACGACCACCAATCTTGGCCGAGAACTCGTTGATGATGAAGTTGCCGTCATCGGACCAGCGATACGTCGAGGAGACCACCGTGTCGGGACTCTCGTCCACCCATTCGCCGATCAGCCATTCGAGTTGTTGCAGACGTTCCACGTTGCTCGGCGCGATCGGGGCGATGTCGCGGGCACTCGCCATGCGCCACTTGCCGTCCTGCTTGGTGTGAACGCACGTGTAGCGACTGCGTTCGGGAAGCTCACCCGGCGCGGCCGTCACCGTTGTCGTCCCGTCTTCCACAACCAGGCCCGGCCCGATGGAGCGGATCGAATTGACCTCGATCGACATTTTCGCACCGGGCTTCGCCTCGAAGGCCGCAACGAACAGCTCTTCGATCGCCGCGCGACCGTGAGTTACGCCACCGTGAGTTACGCCACCGTCGTCACTCACCAGTTCGGCATCCTCGGTGAAGAGGCCCGCCAAGGCTTTCGCATCCGCCGCGTTGTACGCCTTCTCGACCTCGTCGATCAGTTGGTGAATCGCCTTCTCATCGGCCGAAGCCTCGGGCACGGCGGCGGCGGCTGGCTTAGCCTTGGCAGGCTGCGCGGGAGCGGCCTTCGTCTTCGACGCGCCAGCCGGCGCGTCCTTTTGAGCCATACAAACGGCGGCGATGGTGAGGCCGCACGCCACGGTTCCCAATGTCACAAACAGTCTCTTCATGGTTGCTCCTTTCGATGAGCGGGATGCCTCATTTGGACTGCGGCAATTGATTGCCGCTTTCATTTCTCTTGATAGAGCGCATTTCAAAACTAGCCCGACGCGCAAGCGAGGGCTTCGGAGACATCGAACGGTCAGCCCTCGCTTGCGCGTCGGGCTAGTTCTTTCAGGACAAATCGAGTTTTGAAATGCGTTCTACGGTGATTTTGTGAAGGATTGGCGTAATTGGCTTTCAAAAACTGTTCGGCATTCAAAGAAAGGAAAACTGCGATGAATCGCCGCACTCCAAAAATCGCGAAAGTCGGACTAATGAGAAGAGCCTTCAGTCGCGTTCGTTGTCGCAGATTGTTGTCCCTCGGCGGGCTTTCGGCCACCGAGTTTCTCGATGACGAGGTAGAACACGGGTGTCAGGAAGATCCCGAAGAACGTCACGCCCAGCATTCCACTGAACACGGCCACACCGAGCGTCCTGCGCATCTCGGCTCCCGCTCCGTGCGAGATCACCAGCGGGGCCACTCCGAGTATGAACGCGAACGAGGTCATGATGATTGGACGCAGGCGATTCTTCGAGGCAAAGACCGCCGCGTCGAGGGCCGTCATGCCCTCGGCCCGCCGCGCCCGCGCGGTCTCGACGATCAGGATCGCGTTCTTCGCGGCCAGACCCACCAACACGATGAAGCCGACCTGCACGAAGATGTTGATATCCATCCGCCACATCCACAACCCGGCCAGAGAACTGAGCAGGCACATCGGCACCACCATCAACACCGCCATCGGCATCGTCCAGCTTTCGTACTGCGCCGCCAGCACCTGGTACACGAGCAACACGGCCCCGATGAACGCGAAGATCGCCGCGCTTCCTTCGATCAGTTGCAGGTACGTCAGTTCGGTCCACTCGAACTCCAGTCCGTCACCCAGCTCGGACGCAGCCGCGTCTTTGATCGCTGAGATCATCTGCCCGGAGCTGACTCCCGGCAGAGTCCCCCCGTTGATCGGGGCCGCCGGATACATGTTGTAGCGCGTGATGACGAACGGGCCGCCCACTTCCTCGATCTTGGCGAGCGTTCCCAGCGGAACCATCTCACCGGCCGCATTGCGAACCTTGAGCGAGCGGACATTTTCGGCGTGGACTCGAAACGCCGAATCGGCCTGGACGTTGACCTGCCACGTCCGGCCAAACTGATTGAAATCGTTGACGTAAGCTCCGCCGAGAAACACCTGCAACGCCTGGAACACGTCGTTCAGGGGAACTCCCAGCGCCTTGCACTTGGTCCGATCCACGTCGATGAACAACTGCGGCGTGTCCGACCGCAGACTGTTGAACATGCCCACGATCCCCGGTCGGCCGTTGCCTGCCGCCGCGAGTTGGTCGGCACTTTCTTGCAGCGTGGCGAGGCCCACGTCGCCACGATCCTCAACCATCAGCTTGAAGCCTCCCGCCGAACCGAGCCCGTCCACGGGAGGCGCACCGAAGACGGCGACCTGCGCCTCGATGATCTCTGCGAAGAAATGCTGTCTCAGTTTCGCGGCGATCTTGTCAGCGTTGAGTTTCGGGTCGCGCCGGTGATGAAAGTCTTCGAGGATGATGAACATCGAGCCGAGGTTCGAGCCGACCGCGTTCATCACGATCGACTGACCCGGAATACCGATGGTGTGCGCGACGCCGTGCTCGGCACTGGCGATCTTGCCGATGCGAGACACCACATCCACTGTCCGCTCCAGCGACGCGGCGTCGGGCAGTTGGATGTTGACCAGCAAATAGCCCTTGTCCTGCATCGGAATGAACCCGATGGGAGTGTGCGTCAGTCCGGCATAGGTCAGCCCCAGCAAGCCGCCGTAAACCAGCACCACGATCGCGCTGACTCGCAACATCCCGGCGACGATGCGACCGTAAACATTTGTCACGACATCAAAACCCCTGTTGAAGATTTTGAAGCAGCGCGACAGAAACTGATTCGCTCGTTTGGCGATCAGCCACCCGATGACGGCTCCCGGCAGACTGGCGATCGCAAACACAACCCAAGCCATGACGGCGGCATCGGCCTTCACTCCGACCAGCGGGGCGATGAGTGGTTCCAAGTACGAGGCACTCAGCCAACCAAGCAACCCGACATAGCCCCACCACGGTAGCGCTTCGCGATCGTCGTGACCGTGCTTCCGGTTCTTGAAGATCTGCAC
>JAYUFF010001104.1:0-3158 GCA_043738825.1 Schlesneria sp. | reverse complement strand
GATTGTCGCGCCCATGCTGAGCCATCCCGGCTCATGCAGTTCCAGCTTCATGACGTTCAAATCAGGGAACGACTGATGCGGACCAGGCAATGGTTGGCGAGTTTACTGAGCGGGTGTCTGACTGTAGCCGGAGGGCTGTCGGCGTACGCCCAAGCTCCTCCGTTTCCACAGTACGGGCCCGGTAACCCGGACGCGGTGGGCATGCTGCCGCCTCCCTACAACTCGAACTACGGGACCGTTCCGCAGTCGTACACGGGGATGGAGCAAGCCGGCTATCCGCCGGATGCCAATGCGTGGCCCAACGTCTCGCCCTACATGGGTCCGGCGATGGATCAGACCACCAATGAGAACGGGACTTGGTTCAACCGTCAATTCACCGGGAATCGCAAGTACTACTTCTCCACAGAAGCGCTGATCGGTTCGACTCAGCGGGGTGCCAATGCACTGATCGGTGCCCCCGGGGTGAATCAGATTCCGGTCTTTCCCGGAACCATTGTAGACCCCCTCCATAACCAGCAATTTGTTGAGACAGTCGCCGTCGTCAACCAGCCCAACCGAACCGTGACTGCTGTCGGCGGCGGTGGCGGCGGTGCTGGCGCGACGGGCGACATCCCCATTTTCGTCGCGCAAAACTACTATGCCATGCCGGATCCCCAACAGTCAGCAGGCGTGCGTGCCACGTTGGGTTGGTTCAATCCGGATCAGTCCGGTTTTCAGGCCTCCGGTTTCTGGTTGAACACCGGTGCTTCCACGTTCTTCAGTGGAACGGGTTTGCCCTACAACCCCACGGACGCCGTGAACTTTCCGACTTACAACCAACATCACTTGCGGGCTTTTTCCGGAATCCCGCTTCAGGGAGCGGATACGGACGGGGATTTTCGGCCGGGTGTTGTCCAACCGTTTGACATCTTCTACCGCACGCAATTCGAGACGCAGTTGATGGGAGCCAACGTCGATTGGTACTGGTCGGCACTCTACGACCGATCCAACGTCTTGATCCGACCCGTCGGAGGTGCTCGATTTGTGCAACTGCATGAACGATTTACGTTTGACGGTTCCGACAGCGGCCTCGGCTACACCATCCAGGGTGCCAGAGCACAAGCGGCCGGCGGTGTGGCGGCGGTGGGGGCCGGACCGCCCTATAGCCCGCTGGTCCTCGATCCGGCGTTCTCGATCCCGAACGTGATGAATTCGCATTTGACTTCGGAATCCCGGTCGCTGCTGGCCGGTCCTGAAGCGGGTCTGAGATTCGATGTGGGGAGTGACCGATTCAAGGTCTGGACTCAAAGTAAATTTGGGCTGCTGGCGAACAACACGCAACGAAACCTCAGCGGCTTCAACATTGGCGATGCCTACTACGTCGCGAACGGTCGCACGACGACGGTGATGCCGAGAAACAGTCCCGATCTGACCGCCTTCTCCAGCCAGAACAACTCCACCTGGTTGTCGCCCATGTTCGAGCAGTCGATCTTCGTCAAGGCCCCGCTGTTTCAATTCGTGCCGATCCTGAACAAGGCTCGCATCCTGAACCAGGCCGAATTCCAGGCGGGCTACACACTGCTGGTCCTCGGGCAAATCGCGCGGCCGGCGCAGCAGATTGATTGGCAGGCCTTCCCGGTGAACCCCCGGTTGCAGACGGATCGCTCGACCTACACGAATGGCACATTCAGCTTCGGTGTCGAGTGGGCATACTAGCGGCTGACGTGTCGCCGTTGCCGAGACACCTCGACGCCAAACCGGCCCGGCGACTTCGGCATCGGAGGCTTCCGTCCGAGGCCGCTCGCCCGTTGTGCGATCTCAAGTCCACCCGCCTCACAGGACTTTTCGCGGAACGCGGACCAGGCACTGGCCAACATCGATCTGGTGAGCGGCGCGCGATGCCGCCCCTCAACCAGGCAGTCGCGAGACACCCTTGGACTCGATGTCACGCTGCCGAGCCGAGCCACAATTCACAGACGCTCCCGAACTCTGTCCGCAGCCTTTCGGAAAATGTTCGAGTGGTCGGAATCTGATTTGTCGGTCGGGCGAATTGGGAGTGCGAGGCAGGCCTGATCCGGTGGCACGGGACGACTCTTGCTGCGTTCTGAACACCTGCTGCCTCCTGAACACCTGCGATCGGTAATTTCTGCCGATCGACTCTGCCGGTTCGGCAATCTGCCGTCGAGTTGAACGACTCGATCAGTTCGGTCTGAAGTTCGCCAGACCAATGAACCGAAACACTGATGTGTGGCCGGTGGGTGAGAAGTAGCCTAAACGCTCTGAATTCCTACCTTCATAAATTGGCCGAGGGATCGGTCCGTCTCCGGTGGTACGCTTGCCCCGGTAATACGCGACCATGGGGATGGATCGAAAAAAAACAGGAGATCTGGGACATGAAGAGTTTGAAGTTCATTCGAGGTGCAGTGGTAGCCTTGGCTGCGTTGGGTGTTGTCTGCCCACAGTTGACGGCTGTCGCTGCTGGACCGAAAGCCGCTGCGAAGCCGATCGTGCGAACGGTCGCGGCGAACTCGGTGCTGGACATCGGTCTGACACAGGGTGGCACGTTTACCGGTCGAGTCGTCGATCAGACGGGTGCCGCTCTGGAAGGCGCCGAAGTTGTGGTCAAGCAGGGCAAGACGGAAGTCACCCGCACGATCACCGACAAACAGGGAACGTTTGTCGCCACAAACATGAAGGGCGGAGTCTACACGATCGCGTCCGGCGCGACGGAAGGAACCTACCGCGTCTGGTCCGAGCAGACGGCTCCGCCATCCGCCAAGGATCAGGCTCTGCTGGTCTTGGGTCAGAACGGCGCACGAGGCCAGGCTGGGTCGATGGACCTAAATACGGTGTTGCTCGTGACCACGCTGGGTGTCGCCACCGGAGCACTGGTGATGGCAACGCTGGCACACGAAGATATTCACGAGATCCCGCACTCGCCGTGAACCGTCCGAATTCACTCAGTTCGTTGAGTTGAATCAACATGACCGCCGGACATCTTCGCGATGTTCGGCGGTCTTCGTTTTAAGTCAAAGGCAGGTCAACGTCGCGGGGATCAAGCTGGCTAGTGCTTTGTCACAGCTTGATCTTGGGGTAGCCACGCTCGCCAGAGCGTGGGGTCCATCCAGCGTCTCGCCCACGTTCTGGCGAACGTGGCTAAGACAACAACCCGTGTGACA
>JAYUFF010001103.1:0-8316 GCA_043738825.1 Schlesneria sp. | reverse complement strand
CGCATACGACGCGCGTCTCCTCCACGACGCTCGGACACAACAATGAGACGGTCGGAGACGCGCGTTACCTGGACATGCTCTGCCGCGCCCTGCTCTGGTCGTGCGACAAGGTCTCGCCCGAGTACCAACAACCGTTCGCCATCGCCAAGAAGGAACTCATCCCCGTCAATCTGGCGAAGGGGAAGAAGGCGTCGGCCTCGGCATCGCAGGACGGTCATCCACCCGAGCACGCCATCGACGGCAAGGACGAGACGCGCTGGTGCTCACCGAACAATGACGCGGGCCAGTGGTGGCAGGTTGATCTCGGAGAGTCTCAGGAATTGACGGGCGTTGAGGTACTGTGGGAATCTGACGACACGAACTACCGCTACAAGGTCGAAGGTTCGGCCGAGGGCAAGCAGTGGCAGATGCTCTCGGACCAGACGAAGTGCGATTCGCGCGAGCAAACGCAGTCGCTCAAGTTCGCGGCGAAGGACGTTCGGTTCGTCAGGCTCACCACGACGCAGCTCACTCCCGGCCGGTGGGGCAGCTTCTTCGAGTTCGAGGTCCACGGGACGAAGTTCGAGGAACGAACGGTCACTGGCGGCGGCGGCGATCTCAAGCCGCGCAGCATCAAGGGAACGGGACTGCTCAGCGGGATCAAGGCTCCGCCCGGCTTCGAGGTTTCTTTGTTTGCCGCTCCGCCCGACGTGAACTACCCGACGTGCCTGGCCACGTCGCCCGATGGCACGGTCTATGTCGGCATCGACGAGAATGGGTCGCTCGACCGCAAGGAAGGTCGCGGCAAGATCGTCCGCTGCCGCGACACGAACGGCGACGGCCAGGCCGACGAGTTCACGACGTTCGCCAAGATCGACAGCCCGCGCGGGATTGTCGTCTATGGTAGCCCTGTCGCTCCGCGACAGGAAGCGCGAGTGTCGCGCGACTCCCGACGCGAGGACGATCTCAATGGCAAGCCCGGCGATTCATCTCGCCTCCTGTCGCGGAGCGACAGGGCTACCTTGAAGACGACCCTTCTTGTCCTCGCTCCACCGAATCTCGTGGCCCTGCACGACGACAACGGCGATGGCGTGAGCGATCGATCCGAAACGCTGGTCAAGGGGATCGGCTTCGATCTCAAGTTTCGTGGGGCCGACCACACGACGAACGGGATTCAAGTCGGCATCGACGGTTGGATCTATGTCGCGGTCGGAGACTACGGGTTCATCAAGGCGACCGGTTCGGATGGCAGGGAACTCGCGTATCGAGGCGGCGGGATTGTTCGTTGCCGTCCGGACGGCTCCGAGTTGGAAGTCGTTTCGCGCGGGCAACGCAACATTTACGATGTGGCCATCAGCCCGGAACTCGATCTCTTCACGCGCGACAACACGAACGATGGCGGCGGCTGGAACGTGCGGCTCAGCCACGTGCCGCATGGCGGGCAAATGGGCTATCCGTCGCTGTTCGTCAACTTCCCGGATGAGATCATCCAGCCGCTGGCCGACTATGGCGGAGGCTCACCGTGCGGATCGCTCTTCATTGACGAACCGACGCTGCCCGAGGGACTCGGTCACGCACTCTACACCTGCGACTGGGGCCGCAGCATCGTCTACCGGCATCCGCTGACGAAGACCGGCGCGGGGTTCACGGCCGAGCAGGAGCCGTTCGTCGAACTGCCTCGTCCCACCGACATGGACATCGACGCGAGCGGCAACATCTACATCAGCAGTTGGCGCGACGGCGGCTTCAACTTCAGCAAGCCCGAGGTCGGGTACGTCGTGATGGTGAAGCCGGTTGCTCAAGGTAGCCCTGTCGCTCCGCGACAGGAAGCGCGATCGTCGAGCGACTCGAAATTGCAGACGGATTCCGCAAGCCAAGCCGCTGGTTCATCTCGCCTCCTGTCGCGGAGCGACAGGGCTACCTTGGGCGAGGCTGCAACCGATGATGCTCGACGGTTACAACTCCTCGCATCGCCAAGCCACACAATTCGGCTGAATGCGCAGCGCGACATCCTCGCGCGGGGTGAGTCGCCTGAACTCGTGAGCGGCCTCGAACAGCTTGCCGCGTCGAATTCGTCGATCGCCGTGCGAGTCGCCGCGATCTTCACGCTGAAACAGTTGCTGGGTGAGAAGTCTCATGACGCGCTCGTCCGGCTGGCGAAAGACGCCTCGATCCGCGAATACGCTCTGCGCGCGATGGCCGACCGGACGACGCAGCTTGCAAACACGTCGCCGCTGCCGTTCGTGGCGGCTCTGTCCGACGCGAACGCTCGCGTTCGGTTGCAGGCCGCGCGGGGACTCGGCCGACTCGACAAGCTGCCGCGCGAGGTGTTGGCCAAGCTGTTGCCTTTGACCGTGGATCGCGATCCAGTGGTGGCTCACGTGGCCGTCGATAGTCTCGTCCGACTGAATGCGAGCGATGTTTGTTTGGCAGCGTTGAACGCTACGCCGCTGGAACACCGCCTCGGTGCGGTCGGCGTGCTGCGGCATCTGCACGATCCGGCCGTTGTGACCGGGTTGCTCAATTGGATCGAACGTTCCGTCACGCCGAAGCCCGGCAGACCGCTGGCGCAAGCGACCAGTGATGCCTCGACCCGGCCACTGGTTCTCGCCACGCTGTGCCGCCTGCACGATCGCGAAGGTGAGTACACCGGCGACTGGTGGAGCACCCGGCCCGACACGAGCGGCCCGTACTACAAACCGGTCGCGTGGTCCGAGACCGAGCGGATCACGAAGGCACTGCAAACGGAATTGGCGACCGGCGACGCGAGCATCGTCAAAGGACTGCTCGTCCAACTGAGACGACACAAGATCGAACTGCCCGGCACGACGGAACGAATCGTCGCGCTGGCTCATGCGGACAAGGCGTTCTTCGCTCAGGCGGTCGAGTTGCTCGCGCCGGGAAGTTCAGCACTGACGGGCGATGCGGCGCGGTTGCTGGAGGTCGCGGCGACGCTCGACAAATCGCAGGCCGATCTGCGAGTGAAAGCGCTGCGGGGGTTGCAGCGCCGCACGAATCGGCCCGAAGTCTTGGAAACTGGCCTGCGCACATTTGCGGAGATCACCGCCGACGAGCAGGACTCGGAAGTCGTTGCCGCGTGGAACGACTTCATCCGCGAACCGGTCTTCGCGAAGCATGTCGCGAAACTCGCCAAGATGATTGACAAGCCGAACCTTCTCGCCGCCGCCGGAGGCGAGCCGCTCCTGCGCGAGTACTTCTACTCGATCCTCGTCCAAGTCGCCGACAACCCGCGCGGCGAGAAAGCGGAGCGCGACGCAGCCCTCAAGATCGTCGAACGGGCGTGGTCGCAACCGGAACTCGCGGTGAGTCTGCTCCGCGCGATCGGCCGCTCGAACGCCGAGTCGCAATCGCTGCAAGTCGTCAATCTGCTGAAGTCGGAGAACGCGGCGATCAAGCAGGCGGCGCAGTGGGCGGCGGCGAAGCTGGAACTCGACCAGGAACCGCCCGTCGATCCGCAGAAGCCGCTGCTCGCCAAGCTCACTCTGCCCGAGGCGATTGCTCAAACGGTTCCTCTCAAGGGGGACGAGAAGTACGGCAAGAAGCTCTTCGCACGACAGGGTTGCAGCGCGTGCCACACGGTCTCGCAGAACGAACCGCTCAAGGGACCGCTGCTGCTCGACATCGCCAAGCGGTACAAGCGCGAAGAGTTGATCGAGTCGATCGTCAAACCGAGCGCCAAGATTGCGCAGGGCTTCGAGTCGCAGTTCTTCGTCACCGACAGTGGCAAGGTGTTTGATGGCTTCGTGGTCCGCGAGTCGGGCGACGAAGTGGAATTTCGCAACGTGGCCGGTCTGGCGACGGTCCTCCAGAAGTCCGAGATTGAAGAACGCGGCAAGCGCGACATTTCGATCATGCCGCTCGGGCTGACCGACAAACTCAACGTCGAGCAACTGGCGGCGCTGCTGGCTTACTTGGAGAGTTTGAAGGGGAAGTAGACCGCGTCTCCGCCGATGTGCTAAGGTCGCGAGGCAAGCATGGAATTCGTCTCTTCAGGGGGAGCCGCGTCATGACCGTTCTGAGACTAAAAGGCCGCATCAACGAGCAGCATCAGTTGTTGGTGGCCGTTCCCGAGACCGTCGCGCCTGGTCCGGTCGAAGTGATGGTGCTAGTCGATGTCCTCGACGAAGACGACTCCGGCCAGAACTGGTCGGTCGGCGTCGCTCGCGAATGGGTGGCTGAGCTGGCCGACACGCGGGAAGACATTTACACGCTGTCCGACGGAAGGGCGACCGATGCAGCCCGGTGAGATTTTCCTCGCCAACTTTCCCTTTGGCGACGCTCCCGGCATGAAGCTGCGGCCGGTGCTGCTGCTGACGGGACCAATCGGTTCCATTCCCGAGATTGTTGTGGCGTACATCTCGTCTGTGACGCCCGCGATGTCACTGCCGACCGACATTGTGTTGGACCCCGCCAGTCCGGGACTGGCTGTGGCGAACCTCAAGGTTCGCTCTGTGCTGCGGTTGCACAAGGTTGCCACGCTCCACAGCAGCAGCCTCGTGCGGTATCTCGGTGAACTTCCGGCGCAGATCGTTCCGCAGGTGGAAGCCGGATTGCGATCACTCCTTCGGCTGTGATTCTTCGCTCAGGCCCACCGCTCGTGACGGCTCACACTGCAAATTGAAGATGCCTCTGGAATCCCAATGAACTCCAAACTGAAGACGCTGCTGTTTTGGCTCGCGCTGGTGGCCGTGTTTGTCTGGCTGTACCAGTCGAACCGCGGCGGGACGGCACGCCCCGTGCCGTTTCAGGTGTTTGAGGCCGGGGTGAAGCAGGGAACCGTTCGTTCGGTGGAGGTTGATGGCAACCGGATTCGTTTCCAGCTTGCCGGGCCGAACCGGTTGGAGACGTTTGGCCGTCTCAGCCCCGAGCTGTGGGATGAACTCGAACAGCATGACATCGAGCCGACGTTTGTCGCGTGGGGCGGAAGCGACTCGCTGATCTACTATGTGGTGATCGGAGTCGTTCTCGTCGTGGCGCTGCTCTACTTCTTGAAGCGCGTGGGATCGGCCGGTGCGGGCAACATCCTGGCTCTTGGTAAGAGTCGCGCGAAGCTGGTGGGCGAGGAGTCCAAGATCACGTTCGCCGACGTGGGCGGTTGCCACGAGGCGAAGGAGTTGTTCGGCGATGTCATCGACTTTCTCAGGGAACCAAAACGCTGGACCAGCGCGGGTGTGAGGCTGCCGCGCGGAGTACTGCTCGAAGGGCCGCCCGGTTCGGGGAAGACGCATCTGGCCCGCGCGGTGGCCGGAGAAACGGGAGGCAAGTTCTACGTCGTGGCCGCGTCCGAGTTCGTCGAACTGTTCGTCGGAGTCGGTGCGTCGCGCGTGCGCGACATGTTCGAGACGGCTGCGAAGAATGCTCCGGCCGTGATCTTCATTGACGAGATCGACGCGATTGGCCGTCGGCGCGGATCGGGACTTGGGGGCAGTCACGACGAACGCGAACAGACTTTGAATCAGTTGCTCGTTTGTCTCGACGGCTTTCAGCACAGCGCCCGTGTCGTGGTGATCGCGGCCACGAATCGGCCCGACATCCTCGACAAGGCCCTGCTGCGGCCCGGCCGCTTCGACCGGCGGATCAGGATGCCGGAGTTGTCTCCTGCGGATCGCATTGAGATTCTCCAGATTCACACGCGCCAGAAACCGCTTGGCCCCGATGTGTCACTCGACGAAGTGGCCGGTTGGACCGAGGGCCAGCACGGAGCGGACCTCGAAAGTGCGGCCAACGAGGCGGGACTGCATGCCGTGCGTCGCGCGAGGCAGCAGTCGTCGGAACCGGCCATCAGTCGCGAGGACTTCCGTCAGGCACTGCGGCCTCGCAACGAACAAAATCGATTGTTCGATCGACTCGACGCGGTGTTGATCGAGTCCACTTCGCAGCTCGCCGAACCGACCGGCCGCGCAGTGGTGCGACTGCTGCTGCGAGACCATTCGACGCTCGAAGGAGATGTCCTGTGGGTCGATGCCACGTACATCAAGCTCCGCACGCGAGATGGCGACGCGGGGATTCTCGTCCCCAAGGCGCAGGTGCTACGATTGGAAGCGGTTTCGGGAACGGAAGCGGTGTCGCGCGACGATGTGCTCGGCGATCAATGGGCCGGTCGAGGGGCCGACCTGGCGTAAGATCGCCGAACCAATGACCGTTGGAGCCAGTGTCCCGGACGCTGCGAGCGTCCGGGACACTTTGTGGTTTGCCGGTTCTTAGAAAGACCATCATGGACGGAAACGCTTTTCTCGAACGGTTGCTGTGGTTCATACCCGTGTTGCTGTCACTGACGGTCCACGAATGGGCGCATGCGTGGACGGCGTACAGGCTGGGAGATGACACGGCCAAACATCTGGGTCGTCTCACGCTGAATCCGCTGGCCCACATGGACCCGATTGGGACGTTCCTGCTCCCTCTGATGGGCGTGCCGTTCGGCTGGGCCAAGCCGGTCCCGGTCAATCCGCTGCGGTTCCATCAGGGGGTGAGCATTCGCGGCGGAATGCTGCTCGTCGCGGCGGCCGGTCCAATCTCGAACGCCCTCATCGCGGCGGCGGCCTGGTCGTTGATCGCGTTGTTGCGTCAACCATTCTGCGCAGACCTGATCCAGTCGCTGGGACCGGTTCCGTTCTTTCTGCTGGTGCTCGTGCCGGTCAATATCGGACTGTGCGTGTTCAACCTGATCCCGATCCCTCCCCTCGACGGCAGCAAGATCGTGGATGGCCTGCTGCCCGACAGCGCGTGGCCCGCGTGGAACCAATTCTGCCAATTGGGGCCGATCTTGTTGATCGCGCTGATCCTGCTGCCGCAACTGACGGGCTTCAGTCCCGTGAGTGAGGCCATTCGATTCGTGATGCGGCTGGTCGAGGGACGCTGATCTCAGCCTACGAACGCTGATAAACGTCGCGCGGTCGAGACTGGCGCATTTTCGTTTAACCGCGTGGGCCACGCCCCGCGCGTTTGACGCCGTCCGCGCGATCGACACGCGGGGCATTGAAGATGCCATTCGCTTCGGAACGGCGATTCTGGCAAGCATCTCGCGGCGTAACGACGCTCAGCCGAAGGTTCTGGTTTCAGACGTTGCCGCCGTGTGTGGCCTTTACTGCCAATGGCATCAGGACAGCCTTCCGCTGCTTGCGGCCATTGATGAAATGGAACGCCGTGACTATGCGGTTGATGGTGCGGACGAGTTCCGCGCGAAGGTACATGGCGTGCCTTGCGTCACCGGCCAATTGGATCGCATCGGTCGCAGGGCGCAGGCCGTTGCAGACGGGAAGGGCGTGCCGCTCACGGAGGCGATCAACGCCATTGACTGTGATGGTCGCGCCGAACGCATTTGAGCGGTGGCAAGGAATCCCCGAAACTGTGCGAAACCTCCTCTTGTCTCGCATCACGGACATCGCAGGCGATCCGGCGAAGTTTCTCCGCAAGGCCGTGTTCCCCGACTTAGGCGTTGGGTACACAAGCGACTTTTCTGTGGAACACGAAGGGAACCGCTACTACATTACCCTCTTCGCCGCGTATGACCCGTCCGAGAACGAACTGACCATCACCGATGCCATAATGAAGAGGTATCCATGAGCTTTCCACGAGAAAAGCCGCACGCATCCCACTTCCATTTGAGCAAGCCTTGAATGGCCTTTTGGCAATCAAGCCGACAGCCCGCATTCCAGCGACTAAGGCTACGGCTGAGAGGCCATCCAAGAAATCGAAGAAACCCAGCGGCAAATAGTCGGCTGGATTTCTCTGCTTCACGGCCTCGATCACACTGGCATTCCCGTGGGTTTTCTAAGTATTACATTCCGTTGAAGAAAATATCCCCGAGAGAGCTCGAACCTCTAATCTTCGGTTTCGGAGATTGAGTTTTCTTTCTCGACCGATTGACAAAAATACCATTGATTTAGGCGCTTTATTGAGATTCCATGACATTATCAAGTCGTCTCATTTCATGCTGTAAGTTCTTGTTTGATGGTAGTACGTCTCGCCTCTTTCAGTATTCCTCAGTACGAGATCTGGATTCGGCCTCATGCCCGCATTCGACCGATCCTCCGCCTGACATCCGCCGTCGTTACGTCACCCGCCGCATCGCCCTGTGGGAACTCCAGCGTGGATCGGCCCGTTGTCACCGGCTCGAACCACGGCAGCAACTCGTCGGGCAGAGATGGCGGTCGCTTTTGCGGCGAGGGAGGCGTCGAGCCTCTTGGATCTCGGCGGGCGATTAGATTGCCACACGCACCTAGTGCTGTGTCACACCTGAGATTTCGGGTTGAGTCCATCAGCCGCTGGGCGCCAGCCCACGGTTAGAACCGGACGCTAGCGCGTTCCGGCTGATTT
>JAYUFF010001102.1:0-8325 GCA_043738825.1 Schlesneria sp. | reverse complement strand
ACGGACGGCGACTTCAACGTCGGCGTCAGCAGCGACAATGAGTTGGTCACGCTCATCGAAGATCAGGCGAAGAGCGGCGTCTTCCTGAGCATCTTCGGATTCGGCATGGGCAACCTGAAGGACTCGAAGCTGGAGAAGCTGGCCGACAAGGGGAACGGCCACTACGGCTACATCGACGATCTGAACGAGGCTCGCAAGAACTTCAACGAGGAGTTGATGGGAACGCTGTACACCGTCGCCAAGGACGTGAAGCTGCAAGTCGAGTTCAACCCGCTCACGGTCGGAGCCTATCGCCTGATCGGCTACGAGAACCGCGTGATGGCCGCCGAGGATTTTAATAACGACGCGAAGGATGCCGGAGAGATTGGAGCCGGGCATACCGTGACGGCTCTCTATGAAATCGTCCCGCGCGGCAAGTGGAACCCGACTCCAGTGGTCGATCCGCTGAAGTACAGGGCTGTGAACGATGCCGGTGGGAAGAATGCGAGTCATGGGAATGACACGCCTACGGAGAAAAAAGGCGAACCCAAAGCCAACGTCTCACCGGAGTCGGCCGACGACCTCTTCACCGTGAAGCTCCGCTACAAGCAGCCCGATGCCGCCGCGAGCGTCCGCACCGTCGATGTTGTCGTCGATGACATCGCGGGGAAGAAAGTGACGCCGAGCCGCGACCTGCTCTGGTCAGCCTCTGTCGCCTCATTCGGAATGCAACTGCGTCACTCGAAGCACGCCGGAACATGGACGATGGCCGACGTGCTGGAGACGGCCCGCGGCGCGAAGGGGGACGACACAACTGGCCGTCGCGGTGAGTTCGTCGAACTGGTGAAGTCGGCGATGAAGCTGATGCCGAGTCCACAGCGTGACCCGCAGAGCAAGAAGCCCGCGAGGCTCGAGTGAGCGTCGCGCAGCGACCGTCCTCCCCTCGCCCCCGTCTTCGGGGGAGAGGGCAAGGGTGAGGGGGGCGGGTCGTGATGGCGGCTCCGAATCAATAGCGACCCCCTACCGCACTCATGGTCGCTTGAACGGCTCGACAGGAACGACGAACCCCGCGATGATGAGTCGCGGGGTTCTTTCGTTGGTGCGAAGAATGGTTGAGTTCTTAAAACATCCAGCCGAGATGCTTCCGATGAGTAACTTCGTCCGTCGTGTGGTTGGTGGCTGTGTCGGTGCGGCAGTCGGAGTCGTGATTGGCTTTATCATATTAACGCTTCTGCCAACTCGCTTTGATTTGTTGACCAAGATCGAAATCGGGGCCATCTGCGGCGCAGTTCTCGGGTTAGCCTTTCCGGCGGTGACGATTCAGGCAGCCGATTGGATCGGACGGTTCTGGGAACTTTGAAACTGTACCACTACCGCACCGTCCACTACCCACCGACTGACGGCTTGCGGGGCGTGAGGCCATCTGGTTTCATGCCTCGCGTCGTTTGAGGCTGCTCGAACTTTCGCCGTCCTCGTTGGAAAGCCGGTCGCTCATGAATCGTGTGCCGTGGTCTGTGCCGTTGTGTCTGCTGGCTCTGCTCGTTTTCTCTGGCTCGTCACGCGCGGCCGAGCCGGTGTCGCTGATTTTCGACACAGACATCGGCAACGATGTCGATGACGTGCTGGCGCAGGGGATGATCCACTCGCTTCAGTCACGCGGTGCGTGCAAGCTGCTCGCGGTGACGGTGACGAAGGACAGCGATCTGGCGGGACCGTTCGTCGATGCCATCAACACGTTCTACGGGCGAGGCGACACGCCGATCGGGGTCGTTCGCCCCGGCAAGACACCCGAGCCGGGCAAGTTCCTGCCGATGGCCGCCGAGAAGCGTGGCGATGTCTTTCGCTATCCGCACGATCTGCTCAGCAGCAAGGACGCTCCCGAAGCGGTGGCTCTGTTGAGGAAGACGCTCGCGTCGCAGCCGGATGGATCGGTGAGCATCGCGCAGGTCGGGTTCTCAACAAATCTCGCGCGGCTGCTCGACTCGAAGGCCGATGAGGCGTCGCCTCTCTCCGGAGTCGAACTCATCAAGAAAAAGGTCAAGCTGCTGTCGGTCATGGCCGGAGCGTTCACCGACATCGGTCCCAACAAGCACTTCTGCGAATACAACGTCGTCCAAGACATCACCAATTGTCGCAAGCTGTCCGAGGAGTGGCCGACACCCGTCGTCTGGAGTGGTTTTGAAATCGGCATTGCGCTGCCGTATCCCGCCGACAGCATCGTGAAGGACTACGGCTACGTGAGCGATCACCCACTCGCCGAAGCCTACCGCCGCTATGAGAAGCAGCCCCACGACCGCCCCACTTGGGATCTGACAAGCGTTCTCTATGCAGTTCATCCCGATCGCGGTTACTTCGACCTGTCACCTCCCGGTCGAGTCATTGTCGAGGCGGACGGCTTCACAAAATTCGAGCCGCTCGCCGACGGCAGGCATCGCTATCTCAAGCTGTCCGATCAGCAACGGGCTCGCGTGTTGGAGGCACTCGTCCAACTGAGCAGTCAGCCACCGAAGTGACTCTTGTTCCCCTCGCCCCCTTGGGGAGAGGGGTTAGGGGTGAGGGGCGATTGCTGATGGTGGCTGGATTGTAAACGTGGCTGGTTCTGACTCGCCCCTCACCCCCGGCCCCTCTTCCCAAGGGGGCGAGGGGAGGAAGAAAAGATGATGACTCGGCACGTCCCTCACATCGTCGTGGTCGGTTCGATCAACATGGACCTCGTCGCGCGGATGGCTCGGTTGCCGAGACCCGGTGAAACCGTGCCTGGCGACGGGTTTCAAACGATTCCCGGCGGCAAGGGAGCCAACCAAGCGGTGGCCGCCGCGCGGCTGGGTACACGTGTGACGCTGGTCGGTCGCGTGGGAGACGACTCGTTTGGTGAGACCCTGCGGAGGTCACTCGTCGAATACGGCGTTTCGACGGAGCACGTCCTCATCACGGAAGGCTGTTCGAGCGGCGTGGCCCTGATTGGTGTCGAGGCGACCGGCGCGAACTCGATCATTGTCATCGCCGGTGCGAATGGTCGGCTGAGTCCTTACGATGTCTCCTCGCGCGCCGATGTCATTGCGGCTGCCGACGCGCTGATCGTGCAATTGGAAACGCCGTTCGACACGGTGGCGACCGCGATCCGCCTCGCGCGGGAGGCCGGAGTGCGCACGATCCTCGATCCCGCACCGGCTCCCTCCGGCCCGTTGCCCTCTGAACTATTGGCCGTTGAGATTCTCAGCCCGAACCAGACGGAGGCCGAAGCGCTGACGGGCATCGCGGTCCACGATGTCGCCTCGGCACGAATCACCGCGCGCCGTCTGCGCGAACTCGGCGCGAAGGCTGTCGTGCTGAAGCTCGGAGAATTCGGCGCGTTCGTGCTGGATGAAGCCGGGCGAGAAGAGCACGCTCCCGCGCGAGCGGCCAGCGTTGTGGACACGACCGCCGCCGGAGACGCCTTCACAGCGGGACTGGCCGTTGCACTGGCCGAAGGAAAGTCACTACCCGATGCCGCACGATTCGGTTGCGCGGCGGGAACACTCGCCTGCATGAAGTTCGGTGCGCAGCCAGCCATGCCGTCGCGCGACGATGTGAGCAGGTTCTTCGCGTAAGGCGAGCGGCAAGAAACAATCTCCCCGCCACTGGGCTTGTCCCGGTGGCTCGACGGCTTTTGCACTAATGGTTTGCTGAGGTATGCGAGTAGTGCAAAAGCCGTTGAACCACCGAGGTGAACTCGGTGGCGGGGTCGGTTTAGAGTTGCCGCTCGCCTAACCGACGCTCGCCCGTCATTGCGGCTTGCCGACGAACTCGTCCCACAGGGCGTCGATGCTCTTGCCGGTGACATCGAGCCAGATGGCATCGGTGTACGCTCCCTCACGCAGCGCTTTGTCGAGCTTTCGGACCAGACGCTTGTCGTACTTCCAATTGGCCCACGCGAGGAAGGCGGCCGTCGTGCGATAGCTGTCGCGGTAGCTGGCCTTGGCCGGATCGATGTGGGGACGCGGGGCTTCGGGTTCGTACTTCCAGAGCCGGATGTAATCGGCGATCCCCTCGACGAGCCAGCCGGGCTTGTTGCGACTGTTCGGGTACGCCTGAATGACGTGCGTCAGCTCATGAATCACCATGCCGAAGTCGTCGGGATGCTGCTCGATCCACTTCACGCTGACCTGAATCGTGTTGCCCGAGGTGACGCCGGGTGCTTGCAGCTCCTTCTTGAAGACCAGCTTGATCTCCTTGGGACGAGTCCAGTCGTCGGTGGCCAGAAAGCGGCAGAGGATCGGGAACCATTCCTCGCACAGCGTCTTTGAGTCCTCGGCCCACTTCACGATCTGGGGCGAGTCGGCCACCTCCGAGACATCGAGCACGATGGTCGGAACCTCAACCGTCTTCTGGACCGCGATCGGGTAGAGGAACCGGGCGTGAGATTCCTCGGCCCCAACGGGCCTCGTTCCCAGAGTGAACAGCAAGCAGAGACCGAACGTGTGGCAGACGACCAGCGCGGGACGACTCACGCGGCACTTCCTTTCGTGTTGGTTGCGAGGTGACAAACGAAGGGTCAATCAATTCTTGCCACCCGCCCAAGGCGATTCACACACAAAGTTCGACCTCTAGGAACCGCTGTGGATTGCGGGCGTACTCGACGGCGAGGAATTGTAGCGTCTGCCAGCGAGTGGCGTGGTTGGGCGATTCCAGCTTGGGCCTCTCGGCGGGCAGGTTGGTGAGCAGTGACTTCCGCGTCACCATCGCGCGAATCTTGCGGGTTCTCATGTCGCCCGCCGATTCGCAGGTCAGTGCGACTAGATACGTCACCGCGCTGACGGGTGCTCCCATGTCGCGCTTCATCAACCCCGTGGCAAACTGTTCCGACAGATCGTTCAGAACTGCGTTGAGGTAGTACCACGTGTCGTTCAGCGGGATTGGCAGCACAGGATCATTGGCCGTCGTCTGGCGAGCCAGCTTCTGCACAGTGTCAGCCGCAACGGAGTTCAGGAAGACCTCCTCGCACCGCTTCTCACTGAGCGTCCGAATTTTCAGCGTGTCGTTGTCGATCGTGTTCAACGAGACGTTCAGCCGGTCGAGGAACTCCTGCTTCTTCCAATGCGCCCGCGCTCGCCACTTGCCGAAGTACCAGCCGACGGCCATCAGTACAAAGCCCGTCACAATCTTGATGACATGTTCGCGCAGGGTGGCGACGACGTGAGTCCAGATTTCGTCAAAGGACATCGGGCTTGGCTCCAGCTCACGGCGCGGGGATTACAGCGACTTGAGGTACTCAATCAGCGATTCGCGTTCGTCGTCGGAGAGCGTTTCCCCGACCAGGTCTTCCGGGCGGTGGTACTTCGTCAGCACGGCATCCAGCGAGCGGGCTTTGCCGGTGTGGAGGAAGCGACGGCGGGAGGCGAGACCGCGCAGCGTGGGCGGGTTGTAGTTCGGATCGCGATCCTTTTTGTCCTCGACCTTGCCGTCGAACGTTTCGCCCGACGTGAACTGAGTCCCCGAGTGGCAGCTCGCGCAGGCGGCCTTGCCGGAAAAGAGCGTGCGGCCGACTTCGATCTTCTTGGCGAGGGCCGTGTCACTGGTGGTGGCTCGCGGATTCGATGGATGATCGAGCGTCTTGATGTACGCGACGAGAGCGGTTGCGTCCTCGTCGGTCACCGGCAACTTGGTCGCCATGCTTTCGGAGAGCGAGCGTTTCATGGCGTCGTGCAGGTCGGTCTGCCAGCCGTGCCACGTCCACGGGCCGGTGTCGGCCACTCCTCGCAACGACGGCGTCAGTTTCGGTGTGCCATAACTTTTGTCGTTCCGCGTGTCGAAGACCTGTCCCGCCGTGTGGCCGTCCGTGTGGCAGGTGTGACAACTGTACCAACTGTGCATCGAACGATCGGCATCGTAGAAGATGAACTCGCCGCGCCGCGCGAGACTCGGTTCGCTCGGCCCTCCCAGCGAGATCGTCTTCGTTACTTCGCGGGCATCGAGATCGACAACCTGCACGCTGTTCGAGAAGTAGTTCGAGACGACGACCGTCCGTTCGCCGACGAACTCCACCGCCTGCGGTCTCCCGCCGAGTTCGATCCGCCGAAAGCGGCTCTTGTCCTTCTGCAACGCGGCAGGGAGGAAGTCGCCGGGGTCTCCCGTCGGCCACGGGATCGAACTGAAGTCGATCACAAGCAACTCGTGCGTGCCGCCCGCCGTCACGACGAGCAACGACTGATCGGGACTGAACGCCGCCGCATACGCATCACCGACCGCGTTGCCGCGAATGTCGAGACCGAGTTGCTTCTGAGTACTCGGCTCCCCATCGGGCAGCGGGAGCTTCGAGATCCGGTTGTCGATCACCCAGCCGATGTCGATCATCTGCGGCGTGACACTGAACTCGCGATTGACCGCGTGCGGCAGGACGACCAGTCCCGAGTCCTTCGTGATGGCAGGCACGCCGGGATTGAAGGCCCCGTCAAACAGTCGCCGCTCGCTGACGAGTTCGTTCGTCGTCAGATCGTAAACGAGTATGGCTGACGGCACGGCGCAGCACGCGACCAGCCAGCGGCCATCCGGTGAGACGCGGACCATCTTCGGAATGCCGGGGGCCGGGTAACGATTTTCGATTTTTGATTTTCGATTTTCGATTGAGGGGCGACCGGAGTCGCGTCCGGCGGCACCCTCCGTCGCCTCACTCCCCTTCGTCCCATCGCCCTTCCCATTCAACAACCCCGCGACATCGACCACGGCAATCGCATCTTCGCCACCGAGGGCCACGTACACGAGCCGCCTGTCCTTCGAGACCGCCAGTCCGCGAGGCTCATCGCCGACGAAGGCCGTGCGGTGCAGAGTCAATTTCTCACCGCTGCGCTTCACCACGGCCAGGGCATCGTCGTGGAGCAGGCTGACCACGGCAGTCGTCTCATCGAGCCAAGCAACATCGGCGGGACCGCGTCCGACGGCGAGTTCACTTTCGACGCGACCGGTCGCCAAATTGACGAGGCTGACTGAACCCGACGTGTGGTTGGCGGTCAGGCACAAGCTTGCGTCCGAGTTCAGCGCGAGCGAGATCGGGCTGCGATCGGGATTGTCCGCACGGGCGGCTCCGGCAATCACGCTGAACACAACCAAACAGGTCAGCGAATTCCATCCGTGTCTCATGGAGTGTCTCCCGATAGTGGCCGTCGAATGTGCGAGGGCGGGAGTTTACTCGGTTCCTGCGATGTCGTCGACGACGTTGCCTGAACGATGGTGCTGCCGTTGGTGAGGTGTCGCTTCTTGGCCACTCGGGGCCAATGCCTTTTCGAAGCTTGGCAGGATGTAGGGTGGGACCAGCGGCGCTTCGCCGCGCCGGCCCACCAGCAATTCTCGAAATTTCATGATGGTGGGCCGGCGCTCGAAGCGAGCTGGTCCCACCCTACTTTGAAAAGACGATGCCTCCGTTGGCCACTCGGTTGCGATGAGATGACTGCGACCTAGAATGGCCGCCTCAATCTGACTGCCCGCTCGCGACCCGGTGTTTTTTCCGCTGGAACGTCGGCCGCCAAAGGAACTCACTCTCGTGAAACGCTCCCTCACTCTCACGGCGATTGTCAGCATCATCTTCTTCAACGTGTCCGGCGGACCGTATGGGTTGGAGTCCGTGCTCAAGGTGGGCCCCGGTCTGGCGATGTTGCTGATCCTGCTCACGCCGCTGGTCTACAGTGCTCCCGTGGCGTTCATCGCCGCCGAGTTGGGGACGGCGATTCCGGAAGAGGGCGGCTATTACGTCTGGTCGAAGCGGGCACTCGGCAAGTTCCCGGCGTTCTGCCAGGGCTGGTGGGCTTGGATGTTCACCTTCGTCGATGTCGGCATCTGCCCCGCGTTGTTCTGTGATTACCTGTCATTCTTCTTCAAGGTCTTCGACAAGGAGACCGGCAGCTTCTGGGCGAGGAAGGGGATCATGCTGGCCATGATCTGGGTCTTCGTGCTGTTGAACTTGCGGGGAGCGAGAACGGTGGGCAACCTCGCCAAGGGATTGGCCCTGATGATCCTCTCGCCGTTCGTAATACTCATCGGTTGGGGGCTGTACCGAGGACTGACCCAGGGGTTTCCGCACAGTCCGATCGTTCCGTTCCTGGCATTGGATGCCAACACGTCACTGATCTCGGCACTGGCGGTGGCGGTTCCGGCGATCCTTTGGAACTATCAGGGCTGGGACGCGGTTTCGACGTGCGCCGGAGAGATGGACAATCCTCGTCACGATTACCCGCGAGCACTGTTGGCTGCGATCCTCATCATCACGGCCGCGTATGGTCTGCCGGCGCTGATCGGCCTGTTGTTTTTCGGCAGCCAAGGGGTCGAATGGACGACCGGTGCCTGGAGCATTGTCGCCGAGCAGTTGGTTGGCTC
>JAYUFF010001101.1:0-3169 GCA_043738825.1 Schlesneria sp. | reverse complement strand
GAGAGTCCCCCGAGTGCGAACGGACTTCTATCTTCAAGACGCCCGGCTCGGAATGCAATCGTGGCAGCAGAGTTCGTGAGACTCGGCAACTCAAAATTGCCGTCGAATCCTCGTACCGAGTCTCGTGGATTTGCACGTGTTCCGCGAGATAGGCCAGCAGGCGACCGTTATCAACCGGAACGTCGATGGTGACCTCGGCGAATCCGTCCGAGAGCAGTTCTGTAACCAAGCTTCCCAGCCGATCGAGTCCCAAACGATCTCGCGCGCTGACGCTGACGGAATGCGTGTACTTCGCCCGCAGGACATCCACGAGACTTCGGTCTTGCACGGCATCGATTTTGTTCAACACGAGGATGGAATTGCTGAAGTCGATCCCGATTTCGGCCAAGACTTGTTCGACGGTCTCCACCTGCTGCTCGGCCTCGGGATTCGAGGCATCCACAACATGCAGCAAGAGGTGAGCCTGCCGTGCCTCCGTCAGAGTTGATTTGAAGGAGGCCACCAGTTCGTGCGGCAGATCGCGAACGAAGCCCACGGTATCGCTCAAGAGAACGCTGCCCCAGGCGGGGATCGTCCACTTGCGAGTGCGCGTGTCGAGCGTGGCGAAGAGTTGGTCGGCCACATAGACATCCGCGCCGGTCAGCGCGTTCATCAGAGTGCTTTTGCCAGCGTTGGTGTAGCCGACCACCGAGACGAGCGTTTGGGTATCGCGTTGGCTGACCATCCGCTCGCGCCGCTGTTCGACCTCTTTGAGCTTGACCTTGAGTTCCGTGATGCGATGGTCGATCAGACGGCGATCCGTTTCGATCTGCTTTTCACCGGGACCACGACTGGCTCCGATGCCCCCGTCGATTCGTTCGAGGTGCGACCACATCCGCTTCAGCCGGGTTCTCGTGTACTGGAGTTGAGCCAGTTCCACTTGCAGCTTTGACTCGTTGGTCCGGGCGTGAGTCGCGAAGATATCGAGGATCAGTTCGCTGCGATCAACGATGATCCGCCCAGTCTCTTCTTCGAGGTTGCGCCCCTGCGCGGGCGTCAGGTTGTTGTCGAAGATGACCACTTCCGCACCGGTGGCCTCAACCAGTTCCTTCAGTTCTGCGAGCTTGCCTTTCCCCAGACAGGTGGTGGGGTGAGGCCGTTCCCGGTTCTGGACCAGCGTACCGACGACCTTGACGCCGGCGGTCTTGACCAACCCCTGAAGCTCGTCGAGCGCATGTTCTTTTCCAAGATTGCGACTGGGGTCAGGCACTGAAACCAGCACTGCGATCCGACTCTGTGTCTTGAGATCACCACGGATTGGCTCTGCCAATGGAATCTGCCTTCCTCTTCAGGGGAGCTGAACTGGATTGCGATGCTGCCAGCCGAGTGACTTTAGAATCGATTGGCACCGCTTCGAGCGCGCACGTTATCGACTGTGCATCGTCAGTTCAAGAAGCTCGGGGAAAGCTAAAGAAGTTGCGCCCGACATGAGATCAGAATCAGGTGAGCCGAGACCGTAGTCTGGACCCCTTGGTCCGGACGCGGCGTCCCCCGCGCCCTGATTTGTCGCCCTCGTTCGTTCACTTCGCCTCGTCCGGACCAAGGGGTCCGGACTACGGCCCCACTTTTGTCATCACGTCAAAGAAGGCGAGAGGCCGGGACGTTGCGGGTAACGTCCCGGCCTGAGTGGGCATGAAAGTTGATGTGGGTCTTAGGCGGAGCGTGGCCCGTCTCCCTCGGGCCGGCAGGTAATTACTGAATCTCGGTTCTGATCGAATGACCTCCCCGTGAGTTCGTGTGGATGATTGCTCATTCCGAAACAATTCAAAGCACGAGGTGTGCCAGTGCAACATTTCCTGACGACATGAATTTGCCAACATGCCAGAAGTCCTTATCAGGCAAGGGCCGATGAGATTTGGCTGCCTGCGCGGTCTGCCAGTGACCTCGTGAATGGGTCACCTCTTTTGTAAGACTTGCAAGCCATCAGCGTTGTAAGAATTGCAAGAGAGTGACGTTCGTGGTTGAAGGACTATGGCCCAAGTCACCTCATTCGACGGACTTCACGTCGATCTTCAACTGCCCGATGACCAGCATGAGCGGCGCGAAGCTGCTGATGGCGGCGGGGCCATCGTCGGACAGGCTCGAATCGGACAGCTTGATGTGCGCCGCGCCGATGCCGCCACGTCCGAGGGTCGCGTCGAGCGGAATCCACTGGCCGTTGAGATTGGCTTCCGTCCACATGTGGCCGCCAAACGCGGAAAGGCTATCGACGTAGACCAGCCCGACGGCGACTCGCGACGGGATGCCTTTCGCGCGCAGCATCGCGGCCAGCAACACGGCGTGTTCGGTGCAATCGCCTTGGAGCGTCTTGGCCACTTCGCCCGCCGAGGCCATCGCCGTGGAGAAGTCTTTCTTCGTCAAAGTCTTCTGAACGTATTGCTCCATGCGACGAGCGATCTGTGCGGGATCGGTCGCGTCACCGGCGGCTTTCTGCGCATGTTGCTGAACAAGATCATCGTCTCGTTGCAAGTACTGCGATGCCGCGATGAACTCGTCCCCGACGGCTTGCACGGTGGCCTTTTCCGGGATGGGTGCGGCGGTGATCGTCAACTCGCCGGTCTCCTTGCCAGTCTTCTTGACCATTTGAGTCCCTCCCGAGGGAAGGGCGTCTTCGGGGTTCTGCCCCAGCGTCGTGACGAGATACACAATCTTCTTCGTCTCGTGCGCGTTGGGGATACGTTTGACTTTGACCAGTGTGCTGATGGCCAGATCCAGTTCGGCTCCATCAATCGCTTTGAGCGCCTCGTCCTTGGGAACCTGATATGTCTCCAACTCCACTCCCAACATGTTGGTTGAAGATTTCAGCGTCTCGCCCTTGTGATCGACCCAGCCGTTGAGCACCAAGCCGGGCACCAACGACTGCGTCATCTTGACTTTGAGCAACCGCTGCTTCTTGCCGTCCAACAGGGCCGCCTCTTCCCAATCGACAGCGACCAGCTTGATTGTGGCCACCTTGCCGAAGTCGGGCATGAAGGCCTCGAACGAGCGAGTCTCACCCGGCTTCAAGGGCGACGATTTGAGCACGCGATCCTGATACGCGGGCGATTTCACCTCGGGCCGCCAGACTTGGGCCGACTCTTTCGATTTGCCGTTGACGGTCTGTTCGAGCTTCAACTCTTTTCCTTCGACC
>JAYUFF010001100.1:0-8341 GCA_043738825.1 Schlesneria sp. | reverse complement strand
CTTCGATCAGAATGCGGGTGCGGCTCCGCTCGCAGCGGCCAAGAAACTGGGCGTGCCCGTGTTCACTGTCGGCGTCGGGCCGCTGACGGCGGTCGATTTGAGTGTTGATCTGCTCGCACCGCCCACGATGAAGAAGGCCGAGTCGTCCACAATCAGCGTTACCGTCCGGCAGCGCGAGTTGGAGAATGCCTCGGTCCACGTGAAGCTGTTCGCTCATCAACCGGGCGAACAGACCAGCGGCGAAACGGTCCGAACGCTCGTCGGTGAGAAGACCGTCACGATCACCGGCTCCAGCGCCCCGGTCGAGTTCCCCTACACACCCGAAGCGACCGGCCGGTTCCTGTTCACCGCCGAGGTCGATCCGGTCGAGGGCGAAGTCGTCACGCAGAACAACAAGGCGGAACGCGAAGTCAAAATCATCGACGATTTCCTGCGGCTGATGTATGTCGAGTACGAGCCAACGTGGGAATGGCGATTCGTGAAAGAGGTCTTTCATCGCGACAAGCTGGTCGGCGCGCGAGGTTTCCGCACGTTCATCCGCTCGGCCGATCCGGTCGTGCGTGAAACGAATGAGTTGTTCCTGCCGAACCTCACACTGCCGCGCAGCCAGTTCTTCGAGAACGATGTGATTTTCCTCGGCGATATGCCGGCAACGGCGCTCAGCACGCGTTTCTGTGAGATGACCAAGGAATTTGTGAGCCAGTTCGGCGGGGGACTCGTCGTGATGGCGGGGCCACGGTTTGGACCGGGCCAACTGGCCGAAACGCCTCTGGCCGACATGCTGCCCGTCGTCGTCGATCCCGATGCCAAGCGGCGCGATGACAAGGAGTTTCGCCTCACCCTGACACCGGTCGCCGCGCAGTTCGACTTCATGCGGCTCGGGCAGACCGATCAGGACAACCTCAAGGGTTGGAACAACCTCGGCAAGCTGCCGTGGTATCAACCGGTCCGGCGGATCGAGGCGAAGGGGACGCAGGTGCTGGCCGAGCATCCGACCGACATGTGCGTCGATGGCAAGACGCCTCAACCGCTGATCGCGGTGCGGCAGTATGGTCGAGGCGAAGTCGTGTACGTCGGCTTCAACGAGATGTGGCGGCTGCGGCGCATCTACGGTGAGGAGTACTACCGCCAGTTCTGGGGCCAGCTCATTCATCGCCTTGGCCTCAGCCACGCCCTCGGCAGTCACAAGCGGTTCGTCGTGAGGACCGATCGACAGCAGTACCGCTCGGACGATCAGGTGCTCGTCACGGTCGAAGCCTACGACAAGGAATTCCATCCGCTCGACGAGAAGGACATCCCCGACCGGCGTCTGACGGCGGAGTTGATCCGCCCGGATCGCGACTCCGACGGCAGTCGTTCGCAAATCTTCAGCGTTCCGCAACTGAGGCCCGGCGTGTTCGAGACGCGCGTGCCGGTCTTCAGCGGGGGCGAGTACCGCTTGCGAGTCAGCGACCCGATCGCCAACGAAGTCGCCGAGATCAACTTCGACGTGGCCAACGTCTCGGTCGAGCGACGCAACCCGGTCCGAAATGTTTCATTACAAAAAAACATCGCCGCCGAAACGGGCGGCAAGGCGTATGAACTGCTCGACGTGGACCGCTTCCCCGACGACTTCGCCCCGCCGCGACTGAGAGAAACCAGCGTGGAGATTTTTCCGCTCTGGAGCACTTGGCTGACATTCGGGGCCGTGATCGGCTTGCTGATGGTGGAATGGTTCGTGAGGAAGCTGGTGAACCTGGCGTAAACTTTTGGGAGTGCGGAGGCTCGACTCCGCTTTTGGATTTCTGACGAAGCCCGACCATGAAACCCCGCGTGTACATTGAAACGACCATCGCCAGCGCCTACCACGAAACGCGGTCGGACGCCGAGACGATTGCGCGCCGGAACTGGACGAGACGATGGTGGGACACCAAGCGTGATGAGGTTGAGGCTGTCACCAGCGATGCCGTCATTGATGAACTGGAAGCGGGCGAGTACCCGCATCAAGCAGAGGCACTGGAGATGATTCGCGGCATCCCACAAGTCCCCTTCAACGAACACATCGCTGACATTGTTGCCGCGTATATTCAGCACCGAGTCATGCCTGCCAATCCGAACGGCGACGCCCTGCATTTGGCTCTGGCCTCGTATCATCGGTGCGATTTCCTCGTGACGTGGAATTGTCGTCACATCGCCAATGCCAACAAGTTCGCCCACATTCGACGAATCAACGATACGCTCGGTCTGTTCGTCCCCACGCTGATCACTCCACTTGAATTGCTAGCCGAAGGAGTCACGCCATGAAGTTCGATCCTGAGTTTGATCCCGTTGTTGATCCTGTCCGGGAGGCTCGCCGCCGCATTTCGGAATCAGTCGGTCACGATCCTGTGCGACTGGTCAGGTACTACATGGAGCGGCAGAAGAAGAATCCCGCGCGATTGTTGCCGGAGCCAACGCCGATCGAGTCTGAACTTGAGCATCTTCCCACGGCTGCCGTACCGCTTTGATTCTGAACAAGTCTGCGGTGGACCACCGATTTTCCAGAGATGTTGATGCAAACGAAACTCGCCACACTTCGATCTCAACTGGGCAGCCTGCGGCAGAAGCGGGCCGCCGTGCGGTGGGGGAGTGCGCTGTGCGCACCGCTCGCTGTCGCGCTGTGGCTGCTCGTCGCGGCGTTTTTGTGCGACTGGTCGTTCGGACTTCCGATTGGTCTGCGCGCCGTGTCGCTGCTGGCGTGGATCGCGGGAGGAATCTGGGCGGTCAAGCGGTTCGCGTGGCCGCTCGTCAAGGTGCGCGAGTCCGAGCAGGATGTCGCTCTGATCGTCGAACAACATCATAAAATCGACAGCGATCTGGTCGCGGCGATTCAGTTCGAGGGGCCTCACGCGCCGACCTGGGGTTCGGCGCGGCTGCAACAGGCGGTCGTCGATTACGTCGCTGAGTTCAGTCCGTCGCTCAACGTGTTTGAAGGTTTTTCGTATCGTCCGCTGCCGCAACGCGCGACCGTGTTGGGTGTCACGCTGGTTGTCGTCTTGGGCGCGGCCCTGTGCTTCCCAGGACATGTGACCGCGTTTTGGAACCGCTTCCTGCTCGGATCGGCTCACTATCCGACGAAGACACAGATCGAGTCGATCGCCGTGAACGGCCAGCCGGTCTCGGTCTTTCACGCGGGTGAGACGCCTCAGGTGCGCATCCCCTACGGTCAGAGAATCGAAGTCGCGGTGAAGTGCGGCGGCGAGGTGCCTCGCGCGGGGTTCGTGCAGTTGTCGGGGGTGAAGACCGACGCCGTGAACCGTGTCGATCTGAACGCGACCGCGCCCGAGGCCGCCACGTTTGCGGGGGAGATCGCGCACGTCGCCGATTCGTTCCGGATGCGGTTCCACTTCGGCGATGCCGTGTCGGACCCGGCCGAAGTCGTGATCGTGCCGCTGCCGCTGGTGGACCTCGCGTGGGAGATCGAGCCGCCGAAGTACGCGGCCTCGGCCATGAAGCCGGGCGAAACCGACGGCGGCTCGCGCCAGTTGGCGGTGATCGAAGGTTCGGTCGCGAAGTTGAAGCTGGTTTGCTCGAACAAGCCGCTGAAGTCGGCGACGCTCACCGTGGGCGGGGTGAGTCGAGAGCTGAGAGTCGAGAGACAAGAGCCAGGCGCGAGACGAGAGATGAGAGACAAGAGTCAAGAGCCAGGCCAGGCAAGGTCGGTCTCTTCCTCTGGCTCTCGTCTCTCGTCTCTCGACTCTTGGACTCTTCCACCCGGCACGCCGTTCGATTCGATTCGCGAACCGCTCAAGTATGAGGTGCAGGTCATCGACGAGGATGGCTTCTCGCTGGAGACGCCGATCTCGGGACAGATTCGTCTCAAGCCCGATCGCCTGCCTCGCGTGGTGGCGACCGCCGTAACGCGATTTGTACTGCCGACCGCGGCACCCAAACTCGATTACGCCGCCGGAGACGATTTCGGCGTCGCCAAGATTGTCGCGGTCATTAACATCTCCCGCGAAGACGGTCGCACATCGCAGTTTGAGGTGGTGTCAAAGACGGTCGCTGCGGCCGATCAGCCGCAGACGATTTTGCGGGGCCAGGTTACCGTGCCGCTGTCACCCTACGAATTGCAAAAGGGGGACGAAGTGAAGGTCACGCTTCAGGTGATCGATTGGCGCGGCGACCTCACCGGCCAGAAGGGACTTGGCGAACCGATCACGTTCAGCGTGACCGACCTCAACGGCATCCTTGCCCAGACGGGCGATGAAGATAAAAAGACGGCCAAGCAGTTGGACGAAATCCTCCGGCGCGAGCTGGGGATCGGTGGCGAAAAGAAATGAAGTACAAGGTTCGGCAGTGAGTGCCACGCCATGCAAAAAATAAAAGCATATCGGGCGATCCTCATATTCATGGCTGTAGCAGTGTTTGTTTTCGTCAATGCGGCGATGTTCGGTTTGTGCAGCTCTGTCAAATGGGTTGGACGCACCGACCTCGAGGTGGGTTTCATGGTCACCGATGCTGAAACCGGTCTGCCGATCTCAAACGCAACGATTCGGGTTCGCACGGAGGCCGGAGGATTCTGCGATGATCGTGAACAGCGCAGCTTTACTATTGCAACCGACGCCAATGGCCTTGCAAAACACATTTGCACGAATTGTATGTGTTTCGGTTCCAGAAGCGCGTTCGAGAATACATTTGTAGTTCATCTTCCGTGGTAGTGGTTTCACGCCACTGCGACGGGGTATTCGGATTCCGAATCGGAATACTTAGATCTCCCGGGAAACGTACAACAGGTCCAACGTGGCAAACCATATGCAACGATTTCAATTCCCGTACGGTTGCGGAAAGACGAGGCCAAACAAGGCGGTCAACTTGCCCCGCAGCCGCGCGTTGTTCGGCGTCCAGATTGCTCATCGAATGTCGTTTTGACCATCGCGGGCAAGTTACCTTGATCATTAGCAATGAGAGATGAGCAACGAGCAATGAGGCAGGCAGTGAGCTGGAACCCGCGATTCCACGGGGACTCACTGCTCGACATTCATTGTCCGTTGCCAACGATAGGAGTTCTGACATGACAGCGACCCGTAACCGTAACGTGGCGATCATCGGATTCGCGTGGTGCGCTCTCGCGCTGGCAGCGGTTCCCGCCGTGGCTCAGGTACTCGAACCCGAGGCCCTTCAGCGGAAGCAGGAGGATCAGCAGCGGGCGCGGACGTTGACGCGCGAGTTGCTCGGCGGAGTGCTCGACGTGCAGCTTCGGCAGCTCGACGAGAACGGGCTGTCCGGCGAGGAAATCTACCGCGACATCAAGCTGATGCGCGGGAGCCTGAATCATCTCATCGACAACGAAATGTCGAAGGTCGTCGATCTGCTGGCTGAGGCGCAGCGGATGCCGCAGGACAAGCGGGAGGCCGCGTTTGTCGAGGCTCGTCAGCAGATCCGGACCGTCGTCCGGCAGCTCGCCATTGAGCGGCAGAACCTGATGAAGCGGCTCAAAATCGCCGAATTGGCCGAGCAGGTGCGGCGACTCATCCGGATTCAGACCACGGTTCAAGTCGCCACGAAATCGCTGCCCGCCGAGCCGAAGACGCGGCAGGAGGCGCTGACGCTCAAGGCGATCGAAGACCAGCGCGACGTGAAGGAACTGTTCCTGCATCTGGTCGATACGCTGGTGGACATGAAGTCGTGGAGCGGTTTGCTGGCGGCAACGGCGGCGGACGGGTTGCGGATCCTGAAGGCGGGCGATGTCGGCAAGCACCTCGACGGAGCGGGCAGCACGCTGCAATCGGTGAAGTATGACCTGGCGGTCGAGCATCAGGACAAGGTCATCAAGGGTTTACGCGACCTGTTGAAAGTGATTGAACGGACTCAGGGAGCGCTCAACTCCGAGAAGATGCAGACGATCGACAAGGTCCGCGCCCTCGCCGAGAAGCAAAAGGCGCTGAAGGAAGAGACCAAGAAACTCGACGAGACTCAGAAGCCCTCACAGGAATTGGTCGAAGCGCAGGCGAAGCTCCAGCAGGAGATCGCGTCTCTCCAGGAGTTCATCAAGGAGAACGTGAAGGCCGAGGCGCTGATTCAGCAGGCGGAGACGGCGGCTCTTGATGCGGCGGCCGATCTGCTCGACAACAAGCCCGAAGATGCGATGGCCGATCAGAACAAGGTGCTCGGCAATCTGGCCGCGCTGGAGAAGGTTCTCAAGGATCAGGCCAAGTCCGATTCGCAGGCGAAGTCGGCGGCGGAGTTGTCTCAGGCGGTGAAGGCCCTGCAGGAGACGAAGCAGGCGCTGGCTGAAGCTCAGAAGAAACAGGACGCGGCCGAAGCGAAGGCCGAACAGAATGCTCAAGCCGCCGCGCCGGATGAGAAGGCTGTCGCCGAGACCGTTCAGGCTGCCGCCGACAAGCACGAACTTCCGCCCGCCGTCGAAGCGGCTCTGGCCGAAGCGACCAAAGCCGCGAAAGAGGCCGAGAAGAATCTCGCCGCAGCCGAGCCAGTGAAGGCCACGGCTTTGGAAGAGAAAGTCCTAGATAAAGCTCAGGATGCGCTCGAACGGGCGATGGACACGGTCGATGCCGCGATCAACGACACCAAGCGACAGGAAGCGGCGGTGAAGATCGGGGAACTCGCGCGGGCTGCCGAAGTACTCGAACGAGCGGCTGCGGAAGAGAAGGCCATCGCGGCGGCGGCGACCGAACTTGCCGAGGCCGTTGCTCAGAAAGATGCGACCGCCGAAGAGAAGGCTGAGACGGCGAAGGACGCGAAGGAACTCGCCGAACGTCAGGCCGATGTGAAGGAGATCGCTGAAAAGATCGCTGAGGCGTTGGCTCAAACGGCACCGGAAGCCGCGAAGGACGCTGCCGAGGGAGCGACCGACGCGATGGAGTCAGGAGCGGACTTGCAGGCGGTCGCCGACCAGAAGGCCACCGATCCACAGGCCACCGCGAAGGAGGCGGCTCAGGAGGCGAAAGACTCCGCCAAGAAGCTGGCGGAAGCGGCGAAGGAGATTCGCAAGGAGATCGCTGCGACGGCGAAGGAACTCGCCAAGGCCAGCGAGGCTCAGGCGAAAGAGTTGACCGAAGCGCGCGAAGCGGTCGAGAAGGCGATCGACGCGATCCCGGACAATGAGAAGACGGCCAAGCTCGAAGCGGCCAAGGACAAACTTCAAGAGGCGATGCAGGAACAGGCCAAGGCACAGGGCAAGCCCGAAGCGGCCGAGGCGATGGAACTCGCGAACCAGATCGCGGAGGCGAAGGAAGCTCAGAACGCGGCCGATGCCGCCGCCGAAGCGGCCGATGCGGGTGAAGGCTCCGAACTGAAGGCTGCGACCAAGCAGGAGGAAGTTGCCGAGAAGGCTCAGGCCGCCGCCGAGACCGCCGCCAAACGGCCCGAAGCGGAGAAGGCCAAGGCCGAGGGAAAACCTGACGCGCTGGCGAAGGCATTGGAACAGGCTCAACAAGCCGCCGCCGATGCGGCCAAGCAACAGCTTGACGGCAACAAGGCCGCTGCCGAAGCATCGCGCGATGCGGCCGAAGCGGCACTCGACAAGGCGATGGAACTGGCTCAGGCGGAAGCGAACGCCGCGATGGAAGCGCCTCCAACCGAGAAGCCCGATGCGAAGGCTCAAGCCAAGGCGGCCGATGCCGCTGAAGCGGCTCAGGAGATGGCGGCTGAAGTCACCGCCGAAGCGGGACAGGCTCTCGAACCGGCGGCCAACGCGACCGAAGCCGCCGAGCAGGCTTTGGCCAACAATCCCGAGACGGCTCCGGCGGCTCAGGCCAAGGCGGCCGAAACGCTGAAGGACGCGGGGAAGAAGCTCGACGAAGCGATCAAGAACGCGGCGACCGAACAGGCGAAGGCCCTCGCCGAACAGGGGAAGCAGGCCGAAGCGCTCGCCGATCAAGTCGCGAAGGCCGACCCCGCCGCGGCCGAAGCAATCGACGCGGCTGCAAACGCGGCCGAGAAGGGAGCCGAAGCAGGCAACTCGCCGCAGCAACTTGAAGCGGCCGCGAACACCGCCGAGTTGGCGCTCGAACGAGCCGCCGCCGACCTCGCCGCGAAGGAGCAGGAAGTGAAACGCGATCAGGCGATCGCGGAGTCGATCGCGAACCTCGCCACCGATCAACAGGCCGCTGCCGAAATGATCGCGGAGCAGGGAGCAAAGCTCGAACAACTCGCAGGCAAAGCCGGTGATACGCCGACTCCTGCTGAACAGTCGGCTGCGCAGAAGTTGAACGAAGCACAGAACGCCTTCGCCGATGCTCAACAAGCGACGGGGCAGGGAGCGGTCGAATTGTCGGGTCAAACGGAAGTCGCCAACCAACCGCTGCGCGAAGCGCTGGAGATGGCCTCCAATCTTCCAGCGGTCGAAGCGGCGGCTCAA
>JAYUFF010001099.1:0-3175 GCA_043738825.1 Schlesneria sp. | reverse complement strand
CCAAATCAGACACGCAACGAAGGCCGAAATCGAACTGGCAAAACAACTGCGACGCAACATAAAAAAGGGTTAACGGCGTAGCCGGCCACCCCGCCGCCCGCGCATCGGTGTTCAATGGCGGGCAGATGAGTGGTCCAGAGTCTGAAAACAATCGCCGTTCCGAGATTACTTCGCCGGTGCAAATTTGCCTTGAGCGATTGGCGGATCACCGGGGGTGCTTACCGTCAGTGTCGAGCCCACCTTGACCGGCGGAACCTTGTCCTTGTTCGCGGAATTCAGGCTCAGATTCGCCTGGCCGTGGTCTCCACTTTTGTCCAATACAACAGGGACCGGGATGGCTGGACCATTATTAATACTGACATTCACCTTCTTGCCAACCAACGCCTTGTTCAACGGGCCGATTTGTACATTCAGAAAGCTGGCCGTGATTTTCCCCGCACTGTCGGTCTTTTGCCCGTAGCCCGCCTTCCCCGCCGGGTGCGCCAACGGATCGAGCAGATTTGCGACCAGTTGTGGCGGAGGCGGGGTATCGGCAGCCCCCAGGACCGATGACATCACAACCATCGCGACAGCGACCAATGCGGCCATTCCAATGCGAAACATTTTCACAGTTCTCTCTTCGTTACCTGAGTAATTGAACAAGACGGCACGTGCCCGTGAGCATAGTCAGCGGGAGAAACGTATTCTCCCGCCGCTTTCAACAACATTTACGCGAGAAAGTTTCGTTTTTTCAGAAATGACAGAAACGGATGGGCGAACGGGGTTGGGTGGCTTGGGGTCGATCGTCTTCGACCGCCCCCAGCCAGGCGACGTTGCGAATTCTGGGGGCTCGAAGACTCGACCCCAGACACCCCGCCGTCGCAGCAGCAGCAGCAGCCGATGACGCCATCGGCTTTCGCTGCGTGAAGGCAGCGGCTCGGTAGTTAAAGCATGAACGGTGTTCATGTGCGCAGTTGGGCTTTTTTTCTAGCTTGGCGCACACGATTGCGGAGTGACTCTATGCTCGGATACTCGGGACTGCGATGAAGCATTCGGTGACAGTTTGAACACACGACCGCAAGATCGTCCAAGGTTGTAATGCGGCCATTCTTTGGCGATTTAGCTAACGAGTCTTTGTGGTGGGCTTCAGCAAAGCCAGCTCCAACAGGCCCATAGGTCTCCAAAAAATCAAAGCCACAGACTTCGCATGGAAGCCGGCCGTTGTTGCGTGCTATCCGATCCTTCTTGAGAGCTGCGACGAGCGCAGCACTTCTCTCAAGGCGCATGTGTGCAGCCATTCGACGTTTACCCTCGTGTGCTTCCTTCTTTGCAAATGCCAATTGCGACCACAGGCGTGGGCTCTTCGCTTGACGGAAAAGAAACCCAGGAATTCGGCAGAGCGCATAGTTCCGACGGTAGCCCTCTGCGATTTGAGCTTCGGACGAGAGGAGCTGAAGATCTTGTGGCCTAGCGGGTGGGACGGTCCACAGAGGACCAATGGCATAGAATGTTCCAGTCGCTGTTACGTTTATTGAGCGAATGACGCTCCATGCAATAAGAGCGGAGTCAGGGGCGGCGTTATTTCTAGAGTCCGCGAAAATGATGGGAAGTTCATGGTCCATATTGCGTGCATCGTGGAGCAGAGTCGCTGCGGTAACCCATCGTTTTTCTTCGAACAACGGTTCTCCAGACTTCGATGCCGCCAAAAGACGCTCCGACATCGCGATCGTATACACACACGAGTTGTCGAGTAGCACTGTCATGGTCTGACGATCCTAGTAGTGGCACCTTCCGGGACACGCCTCGCTTCACTTCGCGGCATAGTCCTTCCACAGCCATCTCAGCGAATCGGGGAGTAGCATGCCGCCGTGTTTGCCGCTGTGGCCGCCGTCGCCGTACTCGAACTGGTAGTCGTAGCCCTTGAACTTCAGCGAGGAGGCCATCTGTTGATTGGCCAGCGGCCAGTTGCCGTGCAGGTTGTCGAGGTCGCCCGAGCCGTCTTGCAGGAAGATTTTGAGCGGCTTCTTTTCCGTCTTGCGAATCAGCGCGGGATAGACGTGGCCGCCGCGAATGTTGGTGAAGCTGCCGATGTGGCTGATGACCTTGCGAAACTGATCGGGCCGCTCCCACGCGAGGGTGAAGGCGCAGATGCCTCCCGAACTGGCTCCGCACGCGCCGCGACCTGCGGGATCACTGGTGAGCTTGAGTTGGTGCTTCTCACACAGCGCGGGAAGGACTTCGTCGATCACGAACTTCGAGTACTGATCGCCCATCGAATCGTATTCAAAACTGCGGTTGCTGCGTCCCTTCTGATCGGGCTGAGTGGCCGGGATGTTGCCCGGATTCAGGAAGACTCCAATCGTGACGGGCATTTCTTTCCTGTGGATCAGGTTGTCGAAGACGACCGGCGCGCGGTATTGACCAGTCGGGTTCTGGTAGCCGCCGCCGTCCTGAAAGACCATCAGGCACGCGGGCTTCGAGCCGTCGTATTGCGCGGGGACATAGACCCAGTAATCGCGCTCGGTGCCGGGGAAGACTTTCTCGCTGACCCACTTCCCCTGCGTGATCTTTCCCTGCGGCACGCCCTCCTGCGGCTGCGAGTCGGGGCCGAGCTGGTAGTCATCGGCCGCGAACAGGGACGAGGTGATGAGCAGCGTGAGACAACAGAAGCGGGCGAGAGACTTCGCGAGCATCGGGATGGTCCTTCGGTGGGTGAGAGTCGTATCGGGGGACACGGCTACGTTATGGCGGGAGGGAGTGGGGGACAAGGGGAGGGGGAGACAAGGGGACAGTGGGATGGGGATGGCACATTCAGTCACCTCGAAGATCGGCGAGTTGATTCGGACGATCTTGACCATGCCGTGATTCACCGCACTCACGCGGTGCGATTCTTCCCGTCCCTTTGTCCCCCGTTCCCCTTGTCCCCTTGCCAACAACAACGTTCAGTTGCAATCGTCACGAACGGCGATACCATGCCCGGCCGACATGGGTGCTCGGGGCGTGTTGCCTCGGGAGAATAGGGAAGACGGTGCGAATCCGTCGCGGTCCCGCCGCTGTAACCGGGGACGAACGCCGCACACGCCACTGAACACGAGGTTCGGGAAGGCGCGGCCAGTAGACCGATCCGGAAGCCAGAAGACCTGCCCAGATGTCGTTCGAGTATGGCCTACGGTTCTCGCTTCGGACGAGACGTGGC
>JAYUFF010001098.1:0-3177 GCA_043738825.1 Schlesneria sp. | reverse complement strand
GAGCGAGGTTGTAGGCGTGAGTGCCGATATCGCCGAAGCAGCCCGCCGCGCCGGACTTCGTCGGATCGGTGCGCCAGGCCGCCTGCTTCTGGTCGGACGATTCGAGCCGCGTGCGCAGCCAGCCCTGAATGTAGTTCGAGCGGATCGCCTGAATCTCACCAAGCTCCCCGCCGAGGATCATTTCGCGAGCCTGCCTCACCAGCGGATAGCCGGTGTAGTTGTGAGTCACCGCGAACACGGCCCCCGACTTTTCGACGAGCTTCACCAGCTCTTCGGCCTGCGCCAGATCGAACGTCATCGGCTTGTCGCAGACGACGTTGAAGCCCGCCGCCAGCGCGGCCTTGGCAATCGGGAAGTGCGTGTGATTCGGAGTTGCCACAGTGACAAAGTCGATCCGCTTATCGGCGGAGAGCGCGGCTTCCTTCGCGCACAGTTCCTCGACCGATCCGTACGCGCGGTCGGCCGCGATGTCGTAGGCCGGAGCCGACGCCTTGGCTCGTGCCGCGTCGGACGACAGCGCCCCGGCGACCAGTGCGGCGCGGTTGTCCAAGACGGCGGCCGTGGCATGCACGCGGCCGATGAATGATCCCTGGCCTCCGCCGACGAGGGCCATGCGCAGCTTGCGGTTGAGTGAACCGTTGGTGGTCTCCATGTGGTGCTCCCGAATGAGGATTGACAGGTTGTTCGAGTGAGCTTTTCAGCGGGCAGGCAGCATATCGGGCGACATAATCGTTTGCCATCGACCGCGCGGTGCAAGTCGTTTCCGCCGGTCGATCGCCCGTTCACTTCCGGACTCCCCGCCGAATCGGGGGCTAGCCGGGGAAATCGTTGGCGGATAGAGTAACTCCCGCGTCGATCGACGCTCATCGTGGCGAGGACAGTTCACCGCCGACGGTGGTCAACGGACGGGCAATCCAAAATGGAAAGAGGAGCGGCTCATGCAACCGAAATCAAATGAACGGCGTCTGGTCTGGATGGGGATGGGGCTGATGGCCGGACTGTGCCTCGCCTATCTCTGGCCGCACGAGGTGGCTCACGCGGTGGCGACGGATCGCGATGATCGCTTCGCGATGTGTACGGTCGATGTTGGGTTTGGCAATGCCGATGCGGTGTTCGTGCTGGACTTCCTCACCGGCCGGTTGCAGGGCGCGATGCTCAACCAACAAACCGCATCGTTTACGAATTTTTGGGCGAGGAACATCGCCGCCGACTTTCAGGTGCAAGCCGATGCCGCAGCCAAGGCCAAGTACGTGTTCGTCCCCGGCCTCGCGACCCTGAACAACAAGGGTGGAGCAACGACCGCGACCGGCGTGCTCTACATCGGCGAAATGACCTCGGGCAAAGTCGGGTGCTACCGCTTCACTTTCAAGAATTCGACAAAGGTGATTCCGGTCCAACCACTCGAACCCTTCGCCTACTTCCCATTCCGGGAAGAAACGCGCGAGTAACTGGCGGGAGCAATGCTTCTTCGATGCTTCACAACAGCCCGGCGGCTTTTGCTGCCGGGCTGTTTCGGTTTCAGAGTGGCCTTTGACACGATTGGATCGGGGAGAGAAACCGACACGGACCAAACACGACTGTCTGAGAAGAATAGAAATCTGAAGAATAGAAATCTTCAGAACGTCGCGACTCCAATCGTTGCCTGGTAACCGACTACAGCCAGAATCAGCGCCAACACAAATGTGCCCAAGCTCCCCATGACGATTCCGAAGATGGCTCGCCCCATGCCCGTCTTTTTCGGATTGCGCCGAATGTCACGCACCGCCAGGATTCCGGTGAGGAGCGCCAACGGAGCGGGCACGCACAGCACCGAGAACAGGCCCAGGTATCCGGCCGCGATGGCCCAGCCCGAGCGGCCGACGGGCAACAAGTATCGCAGCAGTGGATCGTCGTCCTCCGTCGATTTCGCGGAGATCGCCAGAGGTTCGAGTCCCGGCATGCCGGTGTACTTCTTGGGTTGGTTCATGGAATCTCATTTCTGTTCGATCGAACGAGTGCCGTCGTGAATTGGTGGTCGTCTGTTCTTGTCCCCTCTCCCGCCCGACTGTGGGGGGAGAGGGGACCGGAATGTGACCACCAATTCACGACGGCACCCCGATCGAGCCGTTGATCTATTGTCACAGTGACATTGGCACATCGACCCAGCGCCGTTCGGAGAACGATTGCAGCGTGGCGTCGGCCACGGCTTGGGCACTCGCTCCGTCGTCGAAGCCCGGAGTGGCGTCGCGGCCCTCCACGATCGCGCTGACCAGTTCGTAGACGAGGTCATAGCGGAAGACGGTGCTCGGCTTCCCTTCGGCCGGATTGCGCGGGCTACCTTCGGGCTTCATGAACTCGGCGGGGACGAGTGATTTCTCCATCGTGCCGCCGTGCTTGCCGACGAGGATGTAGTTCGGATCGACAAGCTGATACACGGCCGAGCCTTCGCTGCCGTTGACCTCGGCCCACTCGAAGCCGACGCCGCTGTTGTGGTGTCCCTTCATGAGCGTGCTTCCCTCCCACACACCGACCGCGCCGGAGGCAAACGTGCCGATCAGGGCCGACCAGTCATCAACCTCGGACGGGGCGCACGACTTGCCGTCGGCGGTCTTGTCGCGCGGGACGAACGTTTTCACCGCTCCACACACCGACTGAATCGGCCCCATCAGGTTCTGGGCGAAGTCGATGCGATGGATCGTCATGTCGTAGAGATCTCCCGCCCCGGCCAGCTTCTTGTACTGACGCCAGCCCCAACTGGTTTCGGGAAGATCGAGAAACCGCTGGCTGCGGAAATGCCTGGGTTCGCCAAGTGCTCCGCTCTTCACGAGGTGTTCCAAGTACCGCATTGACGGCGCGAAGCGGTAGGTGAACGCAGTCATGTGCCGCACACCCTTGGCCTTCGCCGCCTGATACATCTCGGCCGCCTCGGCATAACTCACGCCGAGCGGCTTCTCGCACATCACGTGCTTGCCGCCGTCGATGCAGGCCAGCGCAATGTCCTTGTGAGTGAAATTGGGCGTCGCGATGATGACGGCGTCGATATCGCGGTCGCTGGCGATCTCTTCGTACTTGGTCGTGTACTTGGCCAGCCCCCACTCATTCTTCCGTTGGTCGAGCAACTGTTCGTTCGGATCGCAAACGGCCGCCAGTTCGCAGCGAGGATCGAGCTTGATCCCCGGCACGTGATGAAAGTCAGAC
>JAYUFF010001097.1:0-3177 GCA_043738825.1 Schlesneria sp. | reverse complement strand
TTTTTCCAACGCTTGTGATGCGCCACGGACGGCGATCTGGATTTGATCGACCAGCGATCTCAGGGCAAACGTGCTGGCAATGTTCACGTAGGCATCGGAAGACAGATGAGTATCGACCGCCGCCGTGACGGCCCCGCACTTCGAGTGCCCCAGGACCACGATCAGCTTCAAACTCTCCTTCAGATGCGCCAGTGCATAGTGCAGCGAGCCGAGGCACTCGGACCCGAGCACATTCCCCGCGATGCGCAGAACGAACAGGTCGTTGAACGATTGGTCGAACACGGCCTCGGTCGGCACCCGAGCATCCGAACAACCGAGCACCACAGCGAACGGAGCCTGAGTCGGCATCGCCCCCGGAAACAGCGGCAGCCCCGAAGTCATGGGACTGATCGGAATCACGATCGGCTCACCGGCGTCCCCCCCGAGGGTGTGCTCCTGCATGCGATGGACAAGTTGCTTGAACCGATCGTTCCCTTGCACGAGTGCGTCCAGCGCCGCCTTGGCATCGGGAATTTGTCGCGCCGTGATCGGTGCAAACGGATCGTAACGGTAGATGACATCCATTTGGGCAGACTCTCATGAAAAGTGGCTCCTCGACGTGCGGCACGAACGCGAGGGCAACATTGTGCCCGCATGTGGCGACGCCCGCAATTCACGCCCCCTCGTGGCACGGCTTCGGAGTCCTCGGAGAAGCAGTGTTCTTTGCGAGTGCGAACTGGCAGGAGCACTGTTTCTCCGAGGACTCCGAAACAGTGGCACATCCCAACTTGATTCAACTCGCAAGCCGGGCCACCCCGCGCAGAGCATGTTCGCGGCAGAAGGCTGTAGTACTCCGACTTCGCGGAAGCCCTCGTTCGGATAGCGCCGCGTTTTGGGAACGTCCTCGCCAACCCTTCGGTTAATTAGGTGGTAGACAGATCAGTGTGATCCACCGCCCACTCCATCGCCAACCGCCAAGGCTCGGCGAGGATCGCATCGCATTCCCACCACTGAAAATACGGCCGGACCGACACCACCTCCAACGCGTGTTCGAGCGTTCCGTTCAGCAATCGATCCCGCTCACGCTCGTCTGCATTTGCGTACGCCACCGCGATTCTCTGAGCGGCCTCAGACAACACGAGCTGCGTCTCCGGCAACTTGCTCACCCAGTACTTCAGGCAGGCGGCCAAGTCATACGCAGCGTCATAACCTGACGGCACGTCATCACTCGTCACGTTCTCATGAACGCAGCGGAGTAAATAGCACGTAATAAACTCGCAGGCTTCTTTCATGTCCGGCTCAGGCTTGATCCGGTAAAAGCCACGCCCCAGCACGTCATACACCGCAGCACAGAGATCTAGGTTGTTCTCGTCCGCCATCCAGCGGCGCACCTCCGCCAGCGAGAAGCCGTCGCCCACAGTGATGCGTTCACGAATTGCTTGAGCAATCGACATATTTCTCTCCAGTCCGCCGCTTCATCCTTGTATCTAAAATTCTAGCCAGTTCCATCGAGTCAGGCACAGCCTTACCTGTCGAACTCGATGTTGTTGGAACGGCGACACTCAGAATGGATTGCCATCATCGGAGTATCCGGAAGGGACTTGATCGCTGCGGAAGCGTTCTTCGGTCCAGGGGTTGCCGTGCATATGGTAGCCGCCCTCTTCCCAGTAGCCGGCACGGTCGTGTTCGACCAGTTCGAGGCCGCTGATCCATTTGGCGCTCTTCCAAGCATAGAGCTGCGGGACGAGGCCCCTCACCGGGCCGCCGTGTTCCAGCGTGATCGGCTGGCCATCGTGCGTGTCGGCCAGCAGACAGTTCTCTTGCAGGAAGTCGCTCAGCGGTAGGTTGGTTGCCCAGCCGTTGTCGTATCCGTGACAGACAACAAACGTCGCCTCGGACTTCACTCCAGCAAGAGCCAGCAGGGCGCGAGTCGCCACGCCCTCCCAGACGTTTCCCAACCGCGACCACTTCGTCACGCAATGGAAGTCCGAGAAGACCTTCACTCGCGGCAGAGCTTTGAATTGTTCGAGTGTCAGCGTGAGCGGTTTCTCGACGAGGCCGAAGATGTTGAGTTGCCAGTGGGCCAGATCGACCAGCGGCGGGCCAAACGCATCAAGGACCGGCCACTTGCGCGTGCGCGACTGTCCCGGTGGGATACGGTTCTCGCGGCGCGTGTCCGGGCTGACAATGAGGTCGGGGGAAACATCTTCGGGTCGCGCCGGATCGCCCGTCTGATACTTGGGGTCTTCGTGCCCGAACATGATGGCGGGGTTCTCGTGGAGAAGAGATGTAGGGTGGGACGAGTCTTCGACGGCCCACCAAGAGCACGCCGAGATGGTGAGCCGTCGAAGACTCGTCCCACCCTACGTTTAGAAAAGCGATGACAGCTTGTGGCTCGGATTGTAACGGCGTTCACTCCCGCCGCGAGCGGCACGTGGGTTGCCTCTCTTGATCTCCCACGGGTTTTGATGGATCGACTACCCGCCATTGACCGGGTTTCCGCACGCCAATAGACTCCGCCACGCCAGTAAGTTACGTCATTCGGACTCGTGCGGAAGGCCGGCGGGGATCGAACGAGGTGTCAGAAATGAAGCCGCCGGGCGAACCGAAAGCTGTCGGTTCGGCAGGCGGAGGTTAGTGGCCCGACCGAGTTGGATTGAGAAGTGGAACGGCCCCCTTGGTCCGTTCGTTGTCTCGTCTGGACCAAGGGGTCCGGACTACGGAGCAGACTCGACGCCCCCCGCGTCTTTTCAATGGATGAATCATGGAAATCATGGACAAGGTTGGCGACGCCTTCAACGTCGTTCTCGGCGGTGCCGAGCGATTCATCACCGGACTGTTCGGCTCGTCGAACGAACGGCGAGTGAAGGCGATCGGTTTCACTCGCGACAAGCAGGGGAACTCGATCATCGCCCCCGGCTCGGTGCTCGACCGCATCAATCAGCTCGAACCGGACCTCGAAAAGCTGTCGGATGCCGAGCTGCGCGAGACGGCTTCCAAGTTGAGGCGACGGCTGGCCGATGGGCAGACGCTCGACGATCTGCTTCCCGATGCGTTTGCCGCCGTGCGCGAAGCTGGCAAGCGTTACCTGAAGATGCGGCATTACGACGTGCAGATGGTCGGCGGCTACATCCTGCATCAAGGGATGATCGCCGAGATGGTCACCGGCGAGGGCAAGACACTGGTCGCGTCACTGCC
>JAYUFF010001096.1:0-3178 GCA_043738825.1 Schlesneria sp. | reverse complement strand
GCCGCCGACATTTCTGCGCACCTCGACGCAAGACGCGGAATCCGCAGCGTGTGGAAACAGCTAGCCAATCAGTGGGCCTTGGTGACCGGAGCCAGTGCGGGACTCGGGGCCGAGTTCGCGCGCCAACTCGCGTCGTGCGGGATGCACCTGGTACTCGTCGCCCGTCGCGGCGAACTGATGGAGGCGCTGGCGGCCGAGTTGCTCACGCAGCACGGCACGCGCTGTCTGGTCATCGCCGCCGACTTGTCCGAGCCGGGTGAACCGCAGCGGATTCTGAGCGAACTCGCCGCGAAAGGACTGACGATCGAGTTGCTCGTCAACAACGCGGGCTTCGGCATCGTCGGTGAGATCGATGGTGCGGATGTCGATCACATTCTGATGATGCTCCGGCTGAACGTGTCGGCCCTGACGGAACTGACGTACCGCCTGCTGCCGGGCATGTTGGAGCGAGGCCACGGCGCGATCCTGAATGTCGCGTCGATCTCGGCGTTTCAGCCGGTCGCCTACATGGGAGCTTACGCCGCCAGCAAGTCGTTCGTATTGCACTTCAGCGAGGCCCTGCACTGCGAACTGAAGGACCGAGGCATCACGGTCACGGCCGTCTGTCCCGGTGTGACGCGAACCGGCTTCTTCGACATCGCCGGCGCACCCGGCTGGCTCCAGAAGCACGCGGCGCTCGAAGTCGGTTATGTGGTCCGAAAGGGATTGAAGGCGCTCGTCCGCCGCCGCCAATGTTATGTCCCCGGCTGGCGAAACTATTTGCTGACGCTGCTCGTCCGGATCGCCTCCCGTCGCCGAGTCGTCAAGGAATCGATGCGGTTCTTCCGGCCGAAACGTCCGCCGAAGTCCGGGTAACAGGTCTGTCTGACAAAGAAACAAGTGTCGCACGTCTTTCGAGAACACTGCCGCCCGGCTTAACCTTGTTAGCCGGACTTCGCTCCGGAAGGACGCGCCCCGGAGAGAAGTCCGGCTTTCGGAAAAGCCGGACTTCATGAAAGTTTCCGGCCTGACGCGCCACTCAACCCGTTCCAACTGTGAAAGTCTTCCATGCCGCTGTTCGGTTCCCATCTGTCGATCGCGGGCGGCTACTACAAGGCGGTCGAGACCGCTGCGTCGCTTGGCATGGACACGGTGCAGCTCTTTACCAAGAACAACAACCAGTGGAAGGGGAAGTTGTTGTCAGACGACGACACGCGGTTGTTTCGTGAGGCCATCGAGCGGACGGGCATCCGACGCCCCTGCGCGCACAACAGTTATCTGATCAACGTCGCCAGTCCCGACGATGTCCTTTGGCAGAAGTCGATCGACGCGCTGGTCGATGAGCTGCAACGGGCCGAGGCACTGGGACTCGTCGGCGTCGTGATGCACCCCGGCGCGTTTGTCGGCTCGTCCGAGGAGGCCGGTCAGCGGCGGATCGTCCTCGCGCTGGATGAGGTTCACACACGCACGGTCGGCACGCGGTGTCAGCTCTGGCTCGAAACGACGGCCGGACAGGGGACGTGTCTCGGGCACCGCTTCGAGCAGATCGGCTTCGTGCTGAACGAGGTTCGTAATTCGGAGCGACTCGGCGTTTGTGTGGACTCGTGCCACATCGTCGCCGCCGGCTATCCGTTGCAAACGGCGGACGAGTACGCCGCGACGATGGCCGAGTTCGACAAGGCCATCGGCGTGAAGCGTGTCTGCGCGTGGCACCTCAACGACAGCAAGAAGCCGCTCGGCAGTCGGGTCGATCGTCACGAGCACATCGGCGAGGGGTTTCTCGGTTTGGAACCGTTTCGCCACATCGTCAACGACCCGCGCTTCGCTGATACGCCGATGTACCTCGAAACGGAAAAGGGTGAGCGTGACGGAGAAGAACTCGACGCGATCAATCTTCGGACGCTGCGCGGTCTTCAACGTAGCCATCATCGCTCCGCGTGATGAGCCTTTTGAAATCAGGCGTCCACTTATGAAAGGCTCATCACGCGGAGCGATGATGGCTACTTTGGCCGAGGCACCGTCCCGGTGCTCACTTGAGAATCCGGCCCGACCATGACAGTCTGCTCGCCCTCGGTAGTAGCCTGAGGCGCAAGCGAAGGCAAACTTCACTCGTTTCTTCGCTTGCGCTTCAGGCTTCGATGCGAACGTGAATTATCCGGGCCAATGATTTGGGCAGGCTCTTCCCTTTGGAAAGACGATCATGCGAATTGCACTTTGTCTGTCGGTCATGTTGTTGAGCGGATCATTCACACTTGCTGCGGAGTGGAAGCAGTTTCGTGGTCCCGACGGACAAGGCCATGCCAACGCGAAGAACCTGCCGGAAACTTGGAGCGAGACCGAGCACGTTCAGTGGAAAACCGCGATCCCCGGTCGAGGCTGGTCGTCGCCGGTCTACGCGGGCAACACGATCTGGCTGACGACGGCGGTCGAACAAACGCTGACCGACGAGGAAATGAAAAAGGCTCGCGCGACGAAACTGGCCTTCAACCCGATGGCCAAGGAAATGAGCCTCGTCGCTTCCGTCTCGCTCCGCGCGGTGAGTGTCGATGCGACGACGGGCAAGGTCTTGACCGATGTTGAACTGCTGACCGTGAAGAGTCCGCTACCCATCCATTCACTGAACAGTTACGCCTCGCCCACGCCGATCCTCGATGGCAATTTGTTGCTGTGTCACTTCGGTGAATTGGGGACGGCGGGCCTCGATACGTACACCGGCAAGACGCTGTGGCAGGCGACACTGCCGTCGGCTCATGGGGTGGGAGCGGGCAGTTCACCCGTGGTTTACGGCGACCTGCTGATCGTCCCGTGCGACGGCACCGACCAGCAGTACGTGGTCGCGTTGAACAAACTCACGGGTGAACAGGTCTGGAAAACGAAGCGGCCCAAAATGACGGGCTTCATTGGCGACTACCACAAGGCGTACAGTTCGCCGCTGGTTGTCTCGGTAAGCGGTCGGGATCAGGTCGTGATTCCGGGTGCTCAGTGGGTCGTGGCCTATGAACCGGCGACCGGCCAGGAAATCTGGCGAGTCCGCCACGGCGAGGGCTTCTCCAACGTCCCCGTTCCCGTCATGGCGGGCGAACTGGTCTGCATCTGCACCGGCTTCATGCAGCCGCAACTCATCGCCATCCGCACCGATGGTGAGGGAGACGTGACCGCGAGTCACATCGCCTGGAAGATTCCGAAGCAGGTGCCGACG
>JAYUFF010001095.1:0-8370 GCA_043738825.1 Schlesneria sp. | reverse complement strand
ACGGCGGCTCACAAAATGTAGGGTGGGCATTGCCCACCAACTCACAACGCATTGTGGTGGGCAATGCCCACCCTACGATTTGTTAGGCAAAGCCGCCGACACCGCCCGGCTCACCAAGAATGTTTCATCGAAGACCGCGTGAAGTATAACTGTTACGATCCATGAGCATCAGTTTGAGCGGCACGTCCTGAATCGTATAGTCGTGTCTGGCCGGTTTCCACCGGGCAGACTTCGTAGACCCAACTACATTACTCCGAAGCAGTGCCACATCAAACGTTGTGGTCACGTTCAATGGCCCGTCCCTAATCGCTTCGGAAACCGACCCGGAACTGGCAAAATGCATTCAGTTCCTGAACCTGTCCAGGATCGTTCGCCCAAGAAAGTGATTGTGTTGTCGTCAGGGAACGGAGACCGCTTGCACTTCTCGCAGCAATGTCACCGACGCAGTAATTGAATTGCCACTCGACACAAACCATGTAAACCACGCGTTTGTGGTCGGGTCAAGCGACACCTTCACGCAGACCGACGAACTCGAATACGTCAGTGGGCTTGGCGTGATAGTCGTCGTGTAATTTGAAATCACTACGGCAGACATAACTCGATTGACAGCCTTTTGTACATCCGAAGTTGTGGCATTTAACGAAATACCAGCCCGAGCGCCTTCAAAAGCCGCTAATCGGGCCGACTGCTGCAATTGTGTAACGCGGGAAAACTCAAGTATTCCGAAAAGCAGCGTGAACAATACAGGCAGGCACAACGCGAATTCCACTGCTGTCGCGCCCCGGCGATCGGACTTGCATTGATGTTGGCTGGACATTTGGCAACTCTCTAATTGACGAGAACCGCTGGGAGGCTATCGGCAATGGTTTGAAACGCGGCTTGCAGTTGCGCAGCAGTCGCGGCGTTAAAGAAAAGCCCGTTACCGTTTTGGGCGGCGTTCATCATTGAAGTTTGGACTGTCCCCGTGGCAGCCTCGCCGCCGAACGTGATGACATGGGTGACGATCGATGAGCCTGTCTTATAGGACGCCGTCAAGCTCGCGATATTTGCGTTACCCTGGGTCACGACGCCGTCCGTCAAAAGAATGATTGTCCGATCCGCAGTCACGCGAGCACGAGGACCGGTCAATTCGCCCTGAGCGAGAGCCAATCCTGCGGCGATATTCGTGTCTCCCAAGAGCGGACTATTTCCATACGCATACATCGCCGTGGTGATCGAGTTGTAGTTTGGCGTCAACGTGACATCCAAACTCGCTTCCGTGGCACTATAGCTTCCCAGCGTGTAGTTTTCGGCATAAGTGACGAGCCCCACATTGACATCGAGAGTGCGTGCATTCAAGACGGCGGTGAAAGAATCGACTGCCGTTTTCAAAGCCGCCCACCTGCTCGCCGTTGGACTTGGCGAAGTAAAGTAACTCTGAAGTGGAGAATACAGCGTGCGATCTACCGGGTAGACGAAATCAAAACCACTCAGATCGAACGCCATCGACGCCGACCGATCGAGAACCAACACGACATCATGGCTGATGCGTGTTGCGTAGGACTTCTTTGAACATGTGAATTGTCCAGACGCGACCATCGCCCCCATCGGAAGGGGCATCGTTGCCGAGCCTGCGACTTGAACACTGTTTATCGGGTTTTTCCCAAGCGTAAACCGGTACGAACCACTTGAATCTTTCGTAGAGTTTCCAAAATTGAATTGCGAGTTCGGAATCGTGATGGCCTTACCGCTGACAGTGTTGTTCGCAGAAATCGACTGTGCAAAGCTGATGGCAGTCGCTTGGTTTTGCGTCGCGCCGAAATTCACGAGTGCCGCTTTTGCGGCGGAATCGCAGGTCAATCGGAGTTCCGTTTGAACCAGCTCCATGTAAGCGATGTTGATGGAGTATCCGATGATAATTATGATGACCGGCAGCGTTAACGCCAAGACGGGTATCATGGCGCCTTTGCGTGGCATCGTTTGTCGTTGACACTTGTATTGATTGCGTCGCATGGAATACCTCGCTATTCGACGATAAGCGTCGCTTTCGCAGTTGTGGTTTGTGACGAGCCAAGCACCAGCGTCGTCAGCGAGTTACTGCGAAACGGTGCGGTAATTGATACCGTCACAACCGTCTGAGGCGTGACGGTGCTCAGGTCACTGGGGCTCAAGGTCACCGTTGCCCCCTGAACACCCAGTTGGGTGAGCAGCGTGTTGCAATACGTGGTTACGCCGCTCGCGGTGGCGGCGTTGTTTTGGGAGGTCTTGGGACGTGTCGCCAAGCGAGCGGACTCATACGCGGCTGATACCATCCTGGCCCGAAGCATGATCAGGCTGTTGTACTCGAGCATGCCGAAGGCGAGAGTGAGCAGAAACGGCAAACTGACCGCGAGTTCCACTGCCGCGGCTCCGCGCCGCTTCGGCTTCGGTTGGGGGAGAGTATGAGTCCTCGTAAACATAATCAGCGGATTCCTATTGTAACCTCAGCAAATGGGCGTGTTACTTCAGACCCAAGCCCTGTCACGGGAGTGAGAGGGTCGGCATCGATCATCGACTTGCTCGACGGCTTACTTCGGCAAAGTGTTCGGGTTCCTCAAGAATAGTGCATTCTGCGGGCCGATATCGACAACACACATGATGTCATTGCAATCTTGGTCTCCGCCGTTATACATATCTTCAAATCCGATGATGATGTACTGGCTATTGTCCGGGAAAAAGGCGATCATGTGTTGGAAGTTGTCCGCATTATTGGCTTTTCCATTGTAAAAGACATCGCCTGGAGTTCCTGCGGCGTTTTCGTTTGAATCGACAAAAAATGAGAGCTGTTGTCCTGCTTTCACTGTTGGCAATTGGACGAAATCTCCGGGCAAGACGGGGTACGTAGCACTTCTCGTCTTACTGCCGTTCCAGTGTGCGTCTGGAAAGATTGTAAATGTATTTCCGGTCAATTTTGAGGATGTTGGTTGACTGACGGTGGCAATCGTCGCTCCCAATCCATCAAGATATCCCGCGTATCCATAAATGAAGTAGACGCGTGGAGCATAGTCGAACAGGAAATACAGTCGTTGCGGGTCCAACTGATTCAGGCCAATTCCCGAGAATGCCACGCCCTCTTTGAGATTTGTGGTGATGTAATTCGTGTACGTATTCTGATTGACGGCGTAAGCTTTTGACTGACTATCGGACGCAGCCATGTAGACCGGGCCGATAAGCGGCAAACCAAGCGGTCGTTGGGTCGCTTGAATCGGTGACAGGGTCTGTGCTGACGCCATTGTCACAAGGCAAGCCCAAAGCACTGTCGCCACGGAAAACCGACACATTGTTGATAACATGATTGCATTCCTTTTGAATATGAGATCGGATTGAGATTCATTCGGTTTCAAAAACTGCCGAGTGTCAGAGAAGACGATCACACGAACTTCAACCTTTCAAGGCCACCGCGATGTTCAATCCTTTCAACCCGCAGCACGCATTCGCCGGTTGAACCAGATTCATGACGGACACACTCTTCCACGATAATTCAGCGTCGTCTGCGAAAGTACGCCGACGCACGACAACTCATTGCCCCAATTCGGCCAGTGAATTGTGGAGAAGTCCGGTGCCGCAACACGCGAACACCAGACCTCGCGTGGAGTGGAATCGACTGACGCACCGGGAACGCGTCGAGTAAGGAGTCTCTCGCCGAATCACAATCCACTAATGAGGCACCTGAAACATAGAACGGCTTTCAAGTTTGGCAAACTATTATTTCACAATATTTTGAGTCGGATTTGGCTCAAATCGGCCCGGGCCGCATGACTTACACACCACAACCCGGGTGAAAAACGTTAAAAACAAAGCCTGTTTGCGCGACTTTGGGTGAGCTGGCTTTATAGAAGGCCCTCTCGAAAGTGCGTTCTCAAAATGTTTTCAGCCCTAAAGTTCCGAGAAAACCCGATGATTTTGGTGCGTTCGCCCTGGCCCGGGCTGCGACCGAAGGCAACTCCCGTTGCCTGAAATCGACAATCCATCACCCCGTGCGTTGCCCACACGCCACGGCCGTGTCCAAACCTACGTTGTGAATCTGCCAACCGCTGTTGTGGCCCGGCTCCACTCGGCAACGCATCGAAAGATGCTGCTTTCACCTTGCCGTGTATGCGAGCGTCAGACACACTTGCAGACCGAATGTCGCCGCCAGCCCCGTTCGTTGAGGAATGACCAACCGTGATGACCAACAGACTCTGCAAGCCTTGGGAGCACGAGGTCTCGCGCCGACAGTGGCTTGGTTCGACGGCTGCTGCTTCGGGCGCGCTGGCGGTTGGCGGGCTGGGTGGCCTCGTCAGTCCGGCCGTTGCCGAACAACTGGCCGCGAAGGACAAGCAGGTCCTCTTCATCTGGATCGATGGCGGGATGAGTCAGTACGAGAGTTGGGATCCCAAGCCGGGAACTCAATTCGGTGGACCGTATCGTCCGATTCAGACATCCCTCCCCGGAGTGCAGGTCTGCGAACTGATGCCGCGCAGCGCGAAGATCATGCACCACCTAGCCCTCGTGCGGAACATGTGTACTCAAGACAACTCGCACTCGGCCGGTGTGCCGCGCATTCAGCGGGGCGATCCCAAAGATCGAGGCGTTGTCTATCCGTTCTTCGGCTCGGCCGTCGCGAAGCTGATGGGATCGGGCCAGAGCGGCCTGCCTCCCTACGTGTCGATCAAGCCGGGGAGCGGCGGCTTCTTCTATCAGGATGCCGGGTTCCTCGGCCCGCAGTTCGGCGCGCTGGCCTTCGGCGACGGCAAGCCTCCCGAAAACCTGCTCCGTCCCGAGTCGATCACCGAAGCGGACGACCTTGCCCGCAACGCGCTGCGAACCAGCCTGAACAAGCGCTATGCCGAACGGCGTCGCAAGGAGAACTCGAACGCGCACGCCGCCGTGTACGACATGGCTGCGACGCTGATGAAGCGGCAGGACCTGTTCGACGCGACGAAGCTCTCGCCCACCGATGTCCAGCGCTACGGTACGCACGAGTTCGGTCGGCACATGCTGCTGGCGAGAAACATGCTCGAAGCGGGCGTTCGTTTCGTGAAGGTGACCAGCTACGGCTGGGACACTCACGGCGACAACTTCCTCGGGCATCAAAGTCTGATGCCGCGCTTCGATCAGGCGTTCGCGTCGATCATCGAAGACCTGCACGCGCGCGGGATGCTGGACAACGTCCTCGTCATCGCGATGTCCGAGTTCGGCCGCACCCCGCGCATCAACGGCCACATCGGTCGCGACCACTGGCCCGAATCGTGGTCGCTCGCCCTGGCAGGCTGCGGACTGAAGCAAGGGACCGTGGTCGGCAAGACCAACGATCTCGGCACGTTCGTCGAAGGGGATGCCAGCGACATCGGCCACATGTTCCACACCTGGTTCGCCGCGTTGGGCATCGACTCGAAGAAGGTCGAATACGACAACCACGGCCAACCACTGCCGATCGCGCACGATGGCTGCTCGGTGGTGAAGGAGTTGCTGGCGTAAGTGAAGAGTTTGAATCAATCGAGGTGACTGCGAAATGAACGACGATCTGGCAACGCTCAAGACTCGCTATGAGCCGAAAGAGGCCCGGCAACTGAAGCTCGACCGGCAGATGAACGCCGCGCGGTTCACGGCGTGCGGGAAGTATCTGCTCGCGGCGGGACACGATGGCCTCGTGCGGCGGTTCGATGCGGCGGTGGAAGAGCTGCCGGAATTGAAGCCGCTCACCGGGCATGGCGGTTGGGTGCAGGCGCTCGCTCTGCCAACGCAGCGCGATGAGGTGCAGGCCGATGATGTCGTCTACTCGGTCGATTCGTGGGGGCAGTTGCGGTGCGGGTCGTTCGTCGATGAAGCCGCCGCGCCGCGCTGGGCGAACAAGGCGGCGCACGAGGGTTGGATCCTTGATGTCTCGCTCAGCCCGAACGGAAAGCTGCTTGCCACGTGCGGGATCGACCGCGCGGTGCGAGTCTGGTCGGCGGCCGATGGCTCGAAGCGGCACGAGTTCACCGTCCCCGAGTGGGAAGTCTTGTCGGTCGTCTTCACGCCCGATGACGGCTCGGTCCTCGCGGGCGATCTGTCTGGCAAGGTCCGGCAGTGGGAGTTGGCTTCGGGTCTATTGACGCGCGAGTTCGATGCCTCGGCCCTGCACAAGCGCGACCGCTTGCAGGATGTCGGCGGTGTGAGGCACCTGCTGTTCAGTCCAGACGGCACGCAGTTGTTGTGCGCGGGGACGACACCCCAGGGGGGCGGCTTCGTGCAGGGACCGGCCACGGTCCTCGTCTTCGATGCGGCCGGCGGCCAGCTTCACAAGACGATCCAGTTCCCCGGCAATGACACCGGCTACGTGACCGACTTCGCGTTCCATCCCGCCGGTTTCCTGATGCTCACCACGAGCGGACAACCGGGCAACGGCAAGCTCAGCTTCCGCCGCCTCGAAGATGACGCGGCCTTCTTCGAGACCACGAAGATGCCCAACTGTCACTCGCTCACGCTCCATCCGTCTCACCAAAAGTTCGCCGTCGTCGCGACCAACGGCGGGAGTAATGGCAACGGCCGCAACCTCGCCAAAGATGGGACGTATTCCGGCAACTACTCGCCGATCCACGTCTGGACTTTGCCGACCAAGGGTTGAGTCCTTCCGACCCAAACAGAGGGCCAGCGCCACCTCCGTTGGAGCAGTTCAACGGAGCGCGGTTCGGAAGTCCGGTGACACCATGTTCTGTCTGCCGCGACTTGTCGTTCGCATTACGGCGAATCATCAACAATCGGTTTCAGCGCGGGGACCGTGGGGCTGATCGTGGGAATGAAGAGCCGGTTGGGGTCCGGCTTGAAGGCCGGGCTGTTGAGAGGCGTGTCGGGCGAGCCGGCTCGCTCGGGCTTGCTGGTCACGCGGACGGGCGGTTTGGTCGGCGGGGTTGGTGGAGTGGCGAGGTCTCTCAGCGCCGCTTCGACATGCGGACGCAGCACGGGCCACGCCTGTTCCGCCAACTCGGGGAGGAGGATGTCAGCCGGTTCATCGCGGCGTCGAGTCAGTTCCTTCAAGAGTTTGGTGACGAGCGCACGGTCGTCTTCGCCGAGGCTCATCAACTCGGCGACATCATCGAGGTCGGGTTCGTCCAAGCTTCGCAGAAGGCCCGCGAGCGCGTTGGCCGAATGCGACGCGAGGCCCTGCTCGTTCAAGAGCGCGGCGATGTCGCGACGGAACGATTCGGGAGTCAGCTCTTGCAGACCGCGATTCGCCAGCACAAACCGATGACCGGGTGAGACGACTCCAAACAACTTGGCCGCCAGCAGAAAATGGAACGGGCCTGCGCGGTCTTCTTCGAGCATCAGCCTCACACCCAGCGGCGAGGGGATCTCCACGCCCTTCGGCCGGAGCAGCAGGAGCGTCGCTTCGCGGCCAATCGTCCAGCCGGGCGTGTTGCGTGGAAAGACCTTCGTGTAGAACGGGAGCACCCCGCGAATCACCGGGTCGAGCCAGGCCATCGCGCCGAGCGGCGACTTCGGATTCGGTTCGATCGGGATCGAGAACGCGGTTTGTGACTCAGCGTCGTTCGATGACTTGGCAACGGCCTCGTCGAATGGCCTCAGCACGCCCGAGTTGACGAGCCGCTCGGCCAGTCGAAACCACTTGGGCAACCGTTGCGATTGCAGCTTCTCGATGGAGCGAGCCTCTTCACCGACGTACTGCAACAGCGTCGTGATCGGTGCGGTCGCTGCGAGTTTGTTCTGTGAAGCGGCTCGCTGTGACTGCCATTTGTTCGCGGCCTCGGCATAGATGTGTTGGTCCATGCGAATCTCGATTCGGCTGCCATTGTAGGAGGAGTGCCACGTGATGAGTCGCCCCGTCTGCGCGTCGAGGACCAACTCAAACGCTCCGCCCTGTTCAAGTGGCTTTCCTTTGATCGTCATCCGCTCGTCAGTCAACTCGACTGTGTTTGTCTCTCTCGTCACTTCGAGGATCATGGCCAGCGGAGCGATCGCAATGACATCGCGGATCGGCTGGCCGTCCTTCGCCGTCTTGCTGTTCAGGCCGGTGCCGAAGTTGAAGTTGGACATGCGGCCTTCGGCATCGGGCGGCTGGACATCGGCCACCATTTGCAGCAGCAGTGTGCCGTGGAGGCCGCCCCATTCGAGCTTGGCCTTTCGATGCGGAGCGAGCAGCCAGCCCGCCTCGCTACTGACGGACAAGACCTGTCCCCAGACCAGCCGATCCTCGCGGTCGTTAATGCCGATCTCCAGCATCGCACTTCGATCCGCCGGTGAGAGGATGTAACGGAAGGTTGCCTCGCGGTTGACGAACAGCTCCAGTTCGGGCGAACTCGCCTTCTCATCGGTAGTCCGGGCACACAGTGTGATCTCCAAGTCGTACTCGCGCTGCGACGACAGCCAGTT
>JAYUFF010001094.1:0-8374 GCA_043738825.1 Schlesneria sp. | reverse complement strand
CCCAACCCTCTCCCCGCAAAGCCGGGGCGAGGGGACAAGTTTCCCGGCTGACCTTCAACCCTCAACCCTCGACCCTCAACCTTCCTACGTTCCCGCCGACCAAGCGCCGCTCCTCCGCGTCGATAACCTCAAGGTCTACTACCCCATCAAGCAGGGCCTGCTGCGGCGAACGGTCGGCCATGTGAAGGCGGTCGATGGCATCAGCTTCAACGTCTACAAGGGCCAGACGCTCGGACTGGTCGGTGAATCGGGGTGCGGCAAGACGACAACGGGGCGAGCCATCCTGCGACTCCTTCCGATCACCGACGGAACCGTCACATTCGACGGCACCAACTGGACCAGCCTCGGCGGCGCGGAGTTGCGACGCCAGCGCCGCCGCATGCAGATCGTCTTTCAAGACCCGTACAGTTCGCTCAACCCGCGCATGACCGTCGAGGCGATGCTGACCGAGGCGATGAGCGTCCACCGACTCGGAGCCAGCTCGCGCGACCGGCGCGATCGCGCGGCGAACCTGCTCGACGAAGTCGGCCTCCTCGCCGAACATCTGCATCGTTACCCGCACGAGTTCTCCGGCGGACAGCGTCAGCGGCTCTGCATCGCCCGCTCGCTGGCCGTCGAGCCGGACTTCCTGATCTGCGACGAATCGGTCTCGGCGCTCGATGTCTCGGTGCAGGCTCAAGTCCTCAACCTGCTGAAAGACCTGCAAGAGAAACGCGGCCTGACCTACATCTTCATCAGCCACGACCTGAGCGTCGTGAAGTTCATGTCCGACATGATGGCCGTCATGAACGCGGGCCTCATCGTCGAATTCGGCCCCTCGGACGCCATCTACGCCAACCCGCAGAACGACTACACGAAGAAGCTGATCGCCGCGATTCCGCAGCCGACGATGGAGGCGATTGAGCGGCGGGAGCGAGAGCGCCACGCGCGTTCGGCGCGGGTCTCCTGACCCCGCCGAAACGCCTGACCGCAGGTCTCCTCTTCTCTCGATCAACGGATCGCGAAAACAGAGTCCTTCGATCCACTCATCGGCGGGTCGGAAGACCCGCGCCGAACAGCGGCGTGACCGGGCTACTTTGGCCAGTCGGCAATTGTCTCACGGATGATCTCGCGCGGTGTTGCATCGTCGCGAGCGGCCAGTCGGTCGTCCATCCGTCTGAACAACCGAGTCTTTACCTCGCCGGGCAGCGACACGAAGGAACGCGAGGCGATCAGCGGGCTGACCGAGTATTTGAACAGCTTCGTGGTCAGATCGAGTTGCCTCAGCGAGCGGCCCTGCTTGTCGCGGGGACCGAGTGATTGATAGACCTCGGCGAACTTGGTTGAGCCTGTGATGGGACCGATGAGCGGGGCTTCGTCCTCCATCAGGGCGTAGCGGACGAGTTGTGCTTCGGCGTCCGAGCGGCGGTTCAGGCGGTGCTCGAAGCTGACGCGATTGACCAGGTTGTAGAAGTGCATCTGATGATTGAGGACCAGCAGCGCGACAGCGTCACTGTGCGAGGTCGGATACCGCTCCAAGTTGATGAGCGTCGTGAGGTCTTCCACCGCGCCGCGAAACGAAGGCTCGGTCTTGTGGCGTTGAGCGGCCTCCTCGCCGATCAGGTTTCCGAAATGAACGAGGTTCGGCGCGCGGCCGGAGACGTACCAGCCGCCCCAGCGTTTCTCGATCTCGGTTGAGTGATTGATCGACGAGAAGCCTTCGCGCGGCTGGCCGCTCGCTGTGGTCAGGAACGAACCGACGATGTGTCCCGGCACGTTGAGCGTTCGCGCGCCGACGTGGCAGGACGTGCAGCGCGTATCCCGGCGAAACCGCAATGGCGCAGCCTCGTCCTCGTCGCGATGAACTGGCAGAGTGTAGAAGACGGTTCCCTTCAAAGCGTCTTGCAGGGCGATCTCGATGGCAACGGCACCCGGCACCCAGCCAATGGTCACGTCGTCGTTGAAATAGATCGCGCGCGGATTCTTCGGCTCGATCAACGGTTGGTTGAGCGACGTCTTCGAGAAGACCAGCGTCTGCGATTCGACGGGGACTTCGAGTCCCTGAAGCAAGTCGAGCAGATGACCCGAGTGCTTGCGGTTCTCGAACGAGAGTTCGCCCGCGTCGAGCCGCTTCTGAATTCGGACGATGGCGTCGTCGGGGGACTCGGCGAAATAGTTGATCGGTTCGGAGCCGTAGGGGAGCGGGCTGGTGATCTCGACGGGAGTCGGTTCGGCGGCGCGGGCCACACAAATCAAGAACGCCATCACAAACACGGCCAGTGCCAGAAGAGGAAGGCGACGGGGACTCGACAGGCCGCGCATGGAAGACTCAATCTTGGCCGTTCAGGGACCGACGTGAATTGTGAGGGCTGTTGTAGAGATGCAAGATGCGAAGAGAAGCCCCCTCACCCTAACCCTCTCCCCCGAAGACGGGGGCGAGGGGACAAGGCGGCCGGATTGTAAGTTCTTCTCTTGGCGTGAAACAGGACTCTTGGTCTGAAACAGGGCGAGGTCCAGCGGCATCGGGCTGTGCGGCGTAGTAGCGCACGACAAGCTGTTGATCGGCAACGTCTTCGAGCGGCGCGTTGGCCGGTGGAGCGGATGGCCGCTAATATGCGGAGGTCGTCGGCACGAGAAGTGCCCGGCGATATCGGTTCCTTCGCCAGGGTTTGGCAGGTCAGAGTTTACTCACAGGATGTGTGGCATGCTGGTTAGATCCATTCGGCGCGGTGGTGGGTGGCATGGAATCGGGGCGCTGGTTCTGGCACGCATATTAAAATGGATGATGACCAGCCCGACGCGCGAGCGAGGGCTGAGCCTTCAATTCCCCCGAAGCCCTCGCTCGTGCGTCGGGCTGGTTTTGAAAATGGCACTAGCTCTGTCGTGGGCATCACTGGCGCTGGCTCAGGGTGAGACGCTTCAAGACTTGCTCGACCTGTCACCCAAGGGACGCGGCGGTGCGAAGCCGAAGTTTGTGACCACGCTCTCGCCCGCGCCGGGCAAGACGGTGGACTCACTGAAGCCGGGTGATGAGGTCACGCTGACCGTGGCCGTGACGCTCCCCGAGGGCTACCACATCTACGGCACTGATGGCGAGTTCGGTGGCCGCACGATCATCAAACTGGCCGAGACGGGTCTCGACGCCATCGACGCCGACTGGATTCCGGATCGCGAACCGAAGCGTGAGTTTGATCCCGAACTGAAGCAAGAGGTCTCGAAATTCTATGACCACGTCACCTGGAAGCGGAAGTACCGGCTCGCCGAGGGGACCGACCCAACGCGGGTTCGAGTGACGGGCAAACTCAACGGACTGTATTGCGGCGACGGACTGAATGGTCCGGCTCAGTGTGTTCAAATCAATCCGCCGCATGAGATTGATGCGGTTCTCACCCCCGTGGACGAAGTGGCTTCGGACGCGGCGGCCTCGGCACCGCTGTTCGACTACGCCGAGCGACCGCACAAGGGAAGGGACCGTCCCGCCATCCTGCGGTTCCGACTCACGCCGTCCGATGCCAAACCGGGTGAGCGGGTGACGCTGTCGATCACGGCGAAGCTGGACGAAGGCTGGCACACGTTTTCGCTCACTCAGAACGGGCCGGGCGGGCTGGCAACAGAGATCGAGGTCGAGAACTCACCGGGACTCAAGCCGCTGGGCGAGGGCTTTGTCGCCGATCAGAAGTTTGAGATTGAACAACCCCTGCCGGACGTGACGTTGGAGGTTCACAATCACCTCGTGACGTGGTCGCGTTCGTTTGAGGTGCTGCCGGAGACCAAGCCGGGCCAGTACAGCTTTGCAGGGACGATCACGTTTCAGGTCTGCGAGAGCAGATGCCTGCCACCGCGATCCGTTGCGTTTGAGTTGCCACACTCGGGCCAAGTCGATGTCGAGCTGAACCCGCCTCGCCCCGAGGACTACCTTCGATCCGAGGCCGCCAAGCACGGTCGGCCGCAGGACAAGGGGTTGATCCCGTTTCTGTTGCTCGCGCTGGGTTGGGGCTTTGTGTCGCTGCTCACTCCGTGCGTCTTCCCGATGGTGCCGATCACCGTCAGCTTTTTCCTGAAGCAGAGCGAATCGCAGCACTCGCGCCCGTTGGTGCTCGCGCTGGTCTACTGCCTGACGATCGTGGCGACCTTCTCACTGATTGGCGTCGGTGTGACGGCATTGTTCGGTGCGGGAAACACCTTGAACGCGCTGGCCACCGGGTCCGTCGCCAATCTGTTCATCGGAGTCGTCTTCACGGCGTTCGCCCTCAACATGCTCGGCATGTTTGAAATCCGCGTGCCGTCGTGGCTGCTCAACTGGTCGTCGCAGGGTGAAGCGGCGGGAGGCTATCTCGGCGCGGTGTTCATGGCGCTGACGTTCACGCTCACGTCGTTCACCTGCACGTTCGCGTTTGCCGGTTCGGTGCTGGTGAGTGCCGCGAACGGCGAATACTTCTGGCCGCTGCTCGGCATGGCGGCCTTTGGCCTCGCGTTCGCAATGCCCTTCTTCGTGCTGGCCCTGCTGCCGGGCTTGATGAAGAAGCTGCCCAAAAGTGGTGGCTGGATGAACTCGGTCAAAGTCGTGATGGGATTGATCGAACTCGGCTTTGCGTTCAAGTTCTTCAGCATCGTCGATCAGCGGTGGAATGCGATTCCGGTGTTGTTCGACTTCACCAACGTGATGGCCGCATGGTCGATCTTGTCACTGGTGACGGGCCTCTATTTGCTTTGTGTGTTTCAGTTCGTGCATGACGCGCCACCGAAGGGCCTGTCCGTGCCGCGCGTACTCCTCGCGGCCTCGTTTCTAACTCTGTCGGGCCTGTTCGCCGTCGGGCTGAACAATCCCGAGCGAGAAAGCTGGCTGCTCGATCAACTGGTGTCATTCGCTCCGGCGCGATTGAACGATGACTATGGCCTCGACTTCGATGTCGGTGTCGCCGATGCGACAGCTCAGCAGCGTCCGCTGTTCATCGACTTCACGGGAGTCTTCTGCACCAACTGTCGATTGATGGAGAAGCGAATGGCGCGTTCGGCCATTCACAAGAAACTCGAACGGTGTGTCGGACTGAAGCTCTATACCGACGAAGTGCCCGGTATTTCTGATTCAACAGAAGCCGCGCGGTTGCTCAAGCACAACATCGAACTGCAAACCAAGTGGTTTGGCGATGTGACGCTGCCGTCTTATGCGGTCGTCACGCCGGACGGCAAGACGATTCTGTCGAGCTACTTCGGCCTCGAACAGAAGGACGGCGAGTTTGCCGCGTTCCTCGACGAGGGCTGGAAGAAGTGGCAGGCCCTGCGGTAACAGCGGGTTGGTGCGGCGAGGGCCTTGCTCGCCCCACAAGCCTCGCGGGTCTTCATCATTCTGTGCCACATGATTCTGTGAACTGCAACTCACAAAATCATGTGGCACAGAATCATCGTCGAGCAAGTCGTTCGCGCCGTTCTGCCGTCAGGTCGAGGCTGCTGACCCAGTACGGCTCTGCGTCGAACGAGGGGTGCCCGACTCTGATTCGAGTCGGAACGGATCGCGACCACAGTTCGACGGTGTAGATGCCGTGCAGCGGCTGGTCCGTCGCGGCCAGTTCTCGGGTGATGAAGCGGCACAGTTCTGCCCGCAGCGATTCCACCTCGGCTCGGCGTTTCGGGTCGAGTTGCAGGATCGCGTGCCAGATGTAGATGCGCCAGGCGAATGAGCGAAAGCGCGGCGCAAGGTCCATCTTCACGGCCAGCGAATCGTCGTCGCTCTGCAAGGCCAGCAGGCGACCGTCGAGCAGTCGCACTCGGACCAGCAACTGTGGATCGCACTTCGGGGCATCGGGCGTAAACATGTCCCAGCGCTGGTAGGCGGCCGCAAATCGTTGAGGGAGGTCGAGTGGCGAGAGTGAGACCTCGCGATTCGCCACCACGAAGTTGATGTTGTAGTTCGCAGCAACCATTCCGAGCAGCAGCCACAGGCTGGCAAGCTCGGTCACTGCGACGCGGGCGATGGTGACGCTGAAGTCCGGCTTAGCTTTGTTAGCCGGATTTCTCTCCGGGCTAACGTGTCCCAGCGAGAAGCCCGGCTTTCGGAAAAGCCGGGCTTCAAAACGGCTGGCCCAGTCCCAGTCTTGACTCGACAACAGCAAGGGCAGGCAGGCCAGCATCGTGATCGAAAACACTCCCGCATCGAGGACGGAAGCGATTCCCAGGTGGAGGGTCGCCAACCCGACCAGTGCCGCTCGTCGAAGCCACGGTCGGGCCATCGGCAGCAGGATCAAGGGCAGGACGAGGTACTCGAAGACCAGCACGGCGCGAGTCAGGAACGTCAGCCAGGTCTCGGGCAGACAACCGAACAGTTCCGCACCCAGATGCAGAAACCGCTGCATCCCCAGCACGTGCGAGAGGGCGGTGCCGTCCTGCCACCACGTCGAGCCGGTCTTCTGCCATGCAGTCGCGAGGTAAATCAGACCGAGTTGCAGCAGGACGCCGAGAGCTGCGATCGAGGGCCGTGGTCGTGACAACGATCGTGCGTCCGGCAATTCGCGTCCGTATCGATTTCGCCGGAGAGCATCCCACGAGAACCGGTCGGCAATGGGCAGCACCTGCATCCAGAGCAGCATCGAGCCAAGCACGTAGTCTCCTCCGATCAGCACGTACGGGTTGCGATGAGCCAGACTGCTGAAGGCGACCAGGCTGAGGAGAGCGGACCAGCGCGTGAACAGTCCCACCGTAAGAGCCGCGAACGCGCACATGGCCACGATGAAGAAGACGGTCATCCCGTGGGGATAACACTCGATCACAGTCAGCGCTGTCGGGAAGTGAGGAATCTCGTGGGACGACGAAACCAGAGCGGCGGGGAGAACTCCCGTCGGACTGTAGAAATCGTCGATCGCGGACCAGCGGTCGGAGAAATGGAGGAGCAACACGATCCCCAAGGCCACTCGAAACAACCCGACCGAACGCGGGTCGATGGTCAGCCAGTGATCTCGCAGCCGTTCGATCATGCTCGGGTTTTCCATCGTCGGCTCCGCCAGGCGTTCTCCTCATCGAATCGCAAATCGACAACAACGGTCTGTCGGCTTAAGAGGAAGCGGCGGGAGTCTAGTGCGACGACTCGATTGCGCGTAGACGAGCATCGCCATCCGTCACGACGCGGGACTGGAGAGGTCACACGGTCGTCGATCAAACATTCTTGGTGAGCCGGTCGAAAGGCATCCGCGTGAAAAAGATTTACCGGTCGCATCGAAGTCTGGCGCGCAAGCGAAGTCGCAATGTTGAGAACGCCTTCGCTCGCGCGTCAGGCTTTGATTGGTAGTCGCTCGAAGAAATCGGACCAAAGAAAAAAGAACCGCCACGATCTGCCCGTGCGATCGTGGCGGCCGAGGACTTGCGACAGAGCCTCGGATTGGGGAGCACGCTATTTAGTTCTGGGAATCCCCAGCAGTTCCTCTTCTTCTTCCTGGATGATGATTCGGGGCGTGACCATCAGCATTAAGCTTTCGGTCTCGCGCCCGACACCCGTGTTCTTGAAGAGGCGACTGACGTAGGGGATCTTGTTGAGGATGGGCACGCCGGACATGTTGCGTCCTTCGCGGAGCCGCTTCACGCCGCCGAGCAGCACCGTGCCACCATCGGGGACGCTGACGGTCGTGGTCACCGTGACCTGCTCGACGACGGGCTGCTGGACGGTCACTGTCAGATTGTTGGCTCCCTGCTGGCCCTGCTGCTGACCCTGTTGTCCTCCTTGTCCGCCCTGTTGCTGCTGGCTGAACAGTGTCTGCATGATCGACATCGTGCCGACACCGCCGCCGATGCCGAACTGCTGTCCCCCTTGTCCCTGCTGGCCCCCTTGTCCGCCTTGTCCGCCTTGTCCCTGTTGGCCTTGTTGTTGTCCGCCCTGTTGGCCACCTTGGCCACCGACGAACGAGAAGGTAAAGACATCGGTGATGTTGGAGAACAGGGGAGCGACGGTCAGTCGCACGAAGCGCCGGTCGGCAGACACCACCGCCGCCACTTCGAGCGTGATTCCTTCGGGGATGACGCGGATGACCGGTTGGAAACCCGTTGAGAAGAAGCCAACCGTTGGGATCAGGCTGATGACGAACGGCCGCGAGACCGTACTCTGGACGCTGCCCAACTGGCCGTTGAACAACGTGACCTTGGGAGCAAACAACAGGTTCGACCGCTGATCGCCTTGTGCCGCCTGGATGAAGAAGAACGCTTCCACATCGCTCAGGATGGCCAGCCCCATTTCCACACCCGCCTTCGGATTGAAGCCACCGAAGGTCGGCACGCCGACTTCAAACGAACCCTGCTGGAAGGGGATGTGTGTGTTTTGGGTAAACGCACCGGGAGCCGACATCCCCAGAATCGTCCCTGTGGGGTAAGAACTGCGTTGGGCCATCTGGCGTGTCGGACCCTGTGTGAAGAA
>JAYUFF010001093.1:0-3187 GCA_043738825.1 Schlesneria sp. | reverse complement strand
CGACAGGGACTCGTGCGGACGGGGCAGGTGCCGGGCGAGGCGGCGATCACCGTTCATTACATGGGGCAGGTCGCCAGCGTCCAGTTGCAAGTCCCTCGGTCGGCTCAGTCGATTCCGTTTGAGTTCCCGGTTCAGAACCGAGTCGATGAACTCGTACTCGCCAAGCTGCGAAAGATGCATCTCGTTCCGTCCGAGCTGGCCGACGACGCGACATTTCTGCGGCGCGTTTGGCTCGACACGATTGGCACTCTGCCCACACCCGACGAAGTGCGCGAGTTCCTGGCCGACCGCAGCCCCGACAAACGAGCGCGATGGATCGACCGTGTGCTCGAACGGCCGGAGTACGCCGACTATTGGGCGCTGGTCTGGTCCGACATCCTGCTGGTCGATCGGCAGAAGTTGGGAGAACGAGGCGCGTATGAACTGCATCGCTGGCTGCGCGAGCAGTTCGCGCGCAACCGACCGTATGACCAGTGGGTGGCCGAGTTGGTTACGGCGACGGGGAACTCGGGGACGAACGGACCGGCCAATCTGTTTCGGGCGGTCGAGACCTCCGAGGAACTCGCCCGCACGATCAGCCAGGCGTTCCTCGGTGTGCGGATCGAGTGTGCTCAATGTCATCATCATCCGTTTGAGAAATGGTCGCAGGACGATTTCTACGGGCTGTCCGGTTTCTTCAACGGTTTGGAACGGAAGCCGATCGCGCCGGGTCGGGTCCACGTCTATCACGCCGGTTTGCGTGAGACTCGGATTCCGTTGTCGAACAAGCTCGTACCGACGCGACCGCTCGATGGTGCCGTGTTCACTGAGACCGGGACCGACCCGCGCCGCGTGCTGGCTCAGTGGCTGGTCGCGCCGGACAACCCGTGGTTCGCGCGGCTCGTGGCCAACCGGTTGTGGAAGCACTTTCTGGGGCGAGGACTCGTCGAACCGGAAGACGATCTGCGTTCGACAAACCCGCCCACGAATGAGCCGCTCCTCGCGCTGCTGGCGGAGCGAAGGGCAAGCAAAAAATTCGACCTCAAGGCGCAGATGCGGCTGATTCTGAACTCGCGCACGTATCAATTGTCGAGCGTCACCAACTCGACGAATCGCGATGACGAACAGAATTTCTCGCACCACTACGTCAAGCGGTTGCCGGCTGAAGTGCTGCTCGACGCGATCGGCCGTGCGACCGGAGAACTCGAATCGTTTCCGGGACGACCGCCGGGAACTCGCGCGATCGAATTGTGGGACAACCGCCTGCCATCCTACTTCTTGGAGATCTTCGGTCGGCCGGAGAGAACCAGCCCGTGCGAATGCGGTCGGTCGAGCGAGCCGACGATGTCGCAGGCACTGCACCTGATGAACGCCCCGGAAGTGGAAGCCAAAGTTTCGAGTGCGACGGGCCGAGTGGCGAGGCTCGTTCAGTCCGGGGCCGACGACGAGGCGGTCACCGACGAACTCTGTCTCGCCGCGCTCGGTCGAATGCCGCGCGAGTCGGAGCGGACAATCGCCCGCCAGTTGTTCGCCTCATCCTCGCGCCGACCCGCGGCCGAAGACTTCCTGTGGACGTTGCTCAATTCGTATGACTTTCTGTTCGTGAAGTGAGTCCTGCCATGCTGCCTCGATTTTGTGATGGCATTGACCGACGCGGCTTCCTGCGAATGGGTTCGCTGGCGGGGCTGAGTCTGGCCGACGTGCTCCGTCTCCAGCATGCCTCGGGTGCCGACGCGACTCCGAAGAAGGATGTGAATTGCATCTTTATCTTCATGATCGGCGGCATGCCTCATCAGGATCTGTGGGACATGAAGCCCGCAGCCCCCGCCGAGATTCGCGGCGATTTTCTGCCGATCAACACCAAAGTACCGGGCCTGCAGGTTTCGGAGATCCTGCCGCACATGGCGGGTGTGACCGACAAGCTGGCCATCCTGCGCAGCCTCACGCACGGCGACCCCGATCACACGGCGGGCTATCACGTGATGATGACCGGGCAGCATCCCGGCTTCGGCGGCAACTTCAATCGCAACGTCACCAACAACAACATGCACCCGTCGTTCGGTTCGATGGTGGCCAAGCTCGGACGCAATTCAGGCTCGCTGCCGCCGTATGTTTCGGTCCCGAACTTCCTCAACAGTGGTGGCCCTTCGTTTCTTGGTCCGAGTTACGCGCCGTTCGTGATCGAAGCCGACCCGGCCGCGCCCGAGTTCTCTGTGCGCGACATCGTCCTCCCCGAGGGAGTGACCAGCGACCGAAACCTGCGGCGACAGTCGGCCCTGCGCGCCATCAATCGGTTTGAGCAGAAGGTCGATCAAGTCAGTCGGCAGGAGCAGTCGCTCGATACATTCTACGAAAAGGCGTATCAGTTGATGACGAGCAACGCCGCGAAGCAGGCGTTCGACATCGAACGCGAGAGTGAGGCGACGCGCGAAGCGTATGGCATGACCAGCCTCGGGCAATGCTGCTTGCTGGCTCGCCGATTGGTCGAGGCCGGTTGTCGGTTCGTCAGCATCGAGAACGGTCACTGGGACACTCATCGCAAGAACACGGAGAGCCTGCGCGACCTGCTCGTCCCCGCGCTGGATCAGGGTCTCGCCGCGTTGTTGAACGATCTCGATCAGCGAGGCCAGCTCGATTCGACACTCGTGGTGCTGACCACGGAATTCGGTCGCACGCCGCGCATCAACGTGATGGCCGGGCGAGACCACTGGCCGCAGGCGTTCTCGATCGTCATGGCGGGCGGCGGACTGAAGCGCGGCCTGACGATCGGAGCGACCGACAAACAGGCCGCCAGCGTGATCGACCGCCCGATCACTCCCAGCGACATGGCCGCGACTTTGTTGACGGCCCTCGGCATCGACCCGGACATCACGCTGCACACGCCGCTCGGTCGTCCCGTGCAACTGGCGGGCGGCGGGCGGGCGGTGCATGAGCTGTTTGTCTGACGTGACTTCCTTCAGACCAATGTAGCCATCACCGCTCCGCGTGATGAGCCTTTTGAGATCAGACGTCTGCTTGTGAAAGGCTCATCACGCGGAGCGGTGATGGCTACTTTGAAGACAGCCTCCAAACCTGACTCGTTCACAATGACTTTTGACTACGAAGAAGCCTATCGGTGCGAATGACGGTTATTCGGAGGAGAGGACGAATGCGAACAAATCTCGCGAGAAACACGAAGGCATTGATCTCTGCCGCATTCGTTCTCTGC
>JAYUFF010001092.1:0-8410 GCA_043738825.1 Schlesneria sp. | reverse complement strand
TGGAAGAAGTCAAAGACGCCCTCATGGAGGTCGGCGTGCAGGGGATGACCGTGACCGAGGTTCGCGGCTTCGGTCGGCAGAAGGGTCAGAAGGAGCAGTACCGCGGTGCCGAGTACTGCGTCGATTTTCTCCCCAAGGTGAAGATGGAAGTCGTCGTGGCCGAGGACCAGGTCAAGGTGGTGGTGGAGACCATCGTGCGCACCGCGCGGACCGGTCAAATTGGCGACGGCAAGATTTTCGTGACCGATCTCGATGAGACGGTGCGGATCCGAACTGGCGAAAGTGGTTCAGAGGCGATCTGACGCCCGGTCCCATTCGGTTCGACATCGTTTCGTTGACATCACCTTTCCCGCTCTCTTAGAACAAAGGACGCAGCCATGAAGAAAGTGGAAGCCGTCATTCGGCACTACAAGCTCGAAGAAGTGAAGAATGCCCTGACGCAGGCCGGTATTCAGGGGATGACCGTCACCGAGGTGCGCGGCTTCGGTCGCCAGCGCGGTCACAAGGAAACGTATCGCGGTGCCGAATACACCGTCGATTTCCTGCCCAAAGTGAAATTGGAAGTTGTGGTGGCGGACGATGAAGTCGCCAAGGCCATTCAAACGATCACGAGCATCGCTCGCACCGGACAAATCGGTGACGGCAAGATCTTCGTGTCGAGCTTGGCCGACGTGATTCGCATTCGTACCGGTGAAACCGGTCCCGAGGCCATCTGACGTTCTGGGCGATGAAGCGCGAGTGAGACGTTGCCGAGAGTGAGACCTAGTGCTTTGTCACACCTGAGAATTGGGGTTGTTGTCATAGCCACGTTCGCCAGAACGTGGGCGAGACCCTGGATTGACCCCACGCTCTGGCGAGCGTGGCACCCCCCAAGATCAAACTGTGACAAAGCACGAGTGTCGTGCTTCAATCTGACGGGAGCTTATGAATCAGGGTGGCGGGGCCATCTGACGTTCCGTTGGATGAAGCGAGAGTGAGGCGTTGCGCGGCCCGGTCGTGCCGCGCGAGTCTGCGTCTTGCTCGTTGACAGCATTTGCGAACGGGGACAGGCCAATGGTGGAGGCTGCGGTTCGCGAGTCGTTGGGCGTGCTGGTCGTGCCGCCGGAATTGGCGGCCCGCGCGGCGCGAGTGGCTCGTTACAAGAGCCGCATCAACGACATCCGCGATCAAGTAAGCAATCGTTTCGAGCAGGGAGCGACCGGTGCGCAGACGGCCGGTTTGCAGTCCCAACTGATCGACGCGTTTGTCGTGTCGGTGTTGGAAGAAACCCTGCAATCGCTCACTCCGACAACTCGAACACTCATCGAAACTCAGTCGGCTCTGCTGGCGATCGGCGGGACCGGACGAGGCGAATTGTGTCCGTACTCCGATCTCGACCTGCTGTTCCTCGCGAAACCAGCCGTGTTTGAAAAGTTCGAGTTGGTCGCCGCGCAGGTCAAGCGCGACTTGGGTGACTCGGGGTTCAAGCTGGGTGCCAGCGTGAGAACGCTTTCGGACTCGCTGCGCTGGGCGAAGCAGGATCCCAAATTCGCCACCGCGCTGGTGGATGCGCGGCCGTTGTGGGGGATCGCCTCGCTGGGCGAGCAGCTCGTCACCAAGTTTCAACGTGGTGTGCGATCTGGTTCCGCGAAGTTCATCGCCGACGCCGTGGCCGCGCGCGCGACCGAGCGTGCCGAGCAATCGACGACGACGCAGCAACTCGAACCGGATGTCAAGCGGTCGCTCGGCGGTCTGCGCGACTTGCACTTGATCCACTGGATCGGCTTCGCCGCGCACGGGGTTGGTGACATCGACTCGCTGCGATTGCAGGGAGCCTTGAGCAAGGAAGAGGCTCGCCGACTCGTTCACGCTCAAGATTTTCTGACGACGCTGCGGATCGACCTGCATCTGGCCGCCGAGAAGGAACAGGATGTCCTGTCGCGTGAGGATCAGTTGCGGATTGCCCGTCAGCGCGGGATCTCACCCGCCAGCGGGCAGGCTCCCGTTGAACGGTTCATGCAGGAGTACTTTCAACACAGCACAGCCGTGGCGTCGATCTCACGGCGGTTCGTGGCCAGCACGCGGCACGTCGCCTGGGCCGAGCGTGTGATGCGGTACGTGCTGGCATACCGCATTGACGACATCTACTACGTTGGCCTCGAAACACTGGATGTTGCGCGCCGGCAGCGCCAGTCCGTGTGCAGTTCGATCGAAGGTGTGCTGAAACTGTTTGTGACGGCGGCGCGCTTTCGAGTTCGTGTCGCGCCGCATCTGGTGGAGCTGATCCGGTCACAGCAACTGCAACCTCCCGAACATCTCTCGGCCGAGGCCTCGCAATTGTTTCTCACGCTGCTGAAGACTCCCGGCAAGTTGGGTTTCGCGCTGCGAGACCTTCACGAGACGGGCGTGCTCGAAGCCGTGTTGCCGTGCTGGCGGCACCTTCGGTGTCTGATTCAAATCAATCAGTACCACCACTTCACGGTGGACGAACACACGCTGCGGGCGATCGAAGCGGCCGAAGGCTTTGCCGCCGATCGGAGCGCGGTCGGCCAAGCCTATCGCGAGATTCATCACAAGGAACTGCTGCACTTGGCGCTGCTGCTCCACGATGCGGGCAAGGGATTCGAGGAGGATCACAGCGAGGTCGGCAGGCGTTTGGCAAACGACACGTCACTGCGACTCGGGCTGCCGGATCATCAGCGCGAGTTGATCATGCTGCTGGTGCATCGTCACCTCCACATGGCGGATGTCGCCCTGCGACGCGACATCGGCGACAAAACCCTGCTGCTCAAGTTCAGTCACGAGGTGGGCAGCCCCGATGTCCTGCGGATGTTGTTCGTGCTGACGGCGGCCGACATCTCGGCCGTCGGCCCCGGAACCTGGAACCAGTGGAAGGCCGAGCTGACCGCAACGCTCTACGACCGCACGATGCTCTGGCTGAGCGGCATGAGCCACCTGTTCGATGAGGCCACGCGACTCAAGAAGATCGAGCAACGCGTGGTGGAACAGTTGCAGTCACCGTCGGGAGGGGCTGCGGGAGCCGCCCGCTTTTCGATGGAGTTGCCGGCGCTGCAGCAGCGGCTGAAACTTTGTCCCGCTCACTATTTGTTGGAGACTCCCCCAAGCCGGATTGCCGCCGATTTTCGCGTGGTGTGCGAACGGCTTCCGGACGAGATTCACGTCGAAGCGCAATACGATCCGGAAAATGAGACCGTCGAGTACCGAGTCATCCTGCACGAGGATCTCGCATCGGGTTGCTTCCACAAGTTGTCGGGAGTCCTTTCGGCGAAGCGGCTGGAGATTTTGTCGGCGGCCATCTGCACGACACAGGATGGATTCATCATCGATGCCTGCCGGGTGCGCGATGCCGACCACGCGGGCGAGATTCCCGAGTTCCGCATCGAAGAGGTGGCCACCACGATTCGCCGGGTGCTGCGCGGCGAGACCGATGTCGAAACGCTGCTCAAGTCGCGCGGCCGATTTGCCGTGAAGGCGACGCCCGGTCCCGTGTCGGACCTGCCGCTGCGGGTCGTTGTCGATAACGACTCCTCGGATCGTTACACGATCGTCGACGTCTTCGCTCACGACCGTCCGGGCCTGTTGTACGCGATCACTCGCGCGCTGTACGAACTCGAATTGAGCGTCGTGCAGGCGAAGATCGCCACGCACTTCGATCAGGTGCTCGACGTGTTCTTCGTCACGGATGGTGCCGATCGCAAAATCCAGGACGGAGTGCGACTGACGACGATCCGCGAGCATCTGCTCGGCAATCTGAGCGCCTTTGAAAACGCCGCCCGCTGTGAAGCGTCCGCGTGACGTGAAGCGTTCGATGTTCAAAGAGGTTGTCATCGCGCAGGACCGCCGCTATATTCGCGACGCCCGTTCGGACGGCATCTCATTTGGTCACAGGGAGGTTGACAGTGCAGCTCCACGAGTTTGAACTGACGGTCGGCGATGTCCTGCAAATCGGTGAACACACGGTCACGGTTTTGGACATCGAAAACGGTGAGGTGACGTTTCGCGTCGAGGAATCCGAACACCACGATGAGTCGGACGACGGCTCTTCGGTCCTGCGGCCTCGATGAACCCCTCGGTCCATCGGCCTTGATGAAACGGTGCGGCTCGGCATGGTGTCTCAGTGGCTGACCGACTCGTCTTCTCCCTCACCGGGATTGCCGCCGAGCAGCGCCCGGACATCGAAGAAGACCATGTTGATCGCGGGAACCACGACCAGCGTGAGGACCGTGGCGAAGATCAGGCCCCAGGTCAGGGTGATCGCCATTGGGATCAGGAACTTGGCCTGAAAGCTGGTCTCGAACATCAGCGGTGACATGCCGACAACGGCGGTGATCGTGTTCAGCACGATGGCGCGCATGCGGAGCTTGCTGCCCGTCACGCTGGCTTCGAAGTGGCTGAGGCCGGCGCGGACGCGGTTGTTGATAAAATCGACCAGCACCAGCGAGTCGTTATCAACGATGCCGATCAGGGCCGTGCAGCCGATGACGCTCATGATCGTCAGGTCGTAGCCCATGATCCAGTGGCCGACGATGGCTCCTTCGATGCCGAACGGGACGGCGATCAGGACCACCAGCGGCTGGAGGTACGAGCGGAACAAAGCGGCCAGCAGGACGTACACGATCAGCAGTGACAGCGGGAACGCCAGCAGCATGCTGTCCATGAACTTCTTGTTTTCGAGCGTGGCTCCGCGCATTTCGACCCGCGCGTCGGGATGGAGGTCTCGCAGTTCGGTGTCGATCCATTTCTGGAGTGACATCGCGATCTCGTTCGAGTTGTGGCGGTCATCGACATCGGCATAGACCGTGACCGCGCGACGCAGATCGCTGCGATGGATCGAGGCGAACGCTCGGTCCTCGGTCAGCTCGGCCACCTCACGCAGCGGAACCCAGTGATGGCGACCGACTCCCGCCGGAGTCGGGATGTACATCGCCTCCAACGTCGAGTCGTCGTTCCGGTACTCCTCGGGATAGCGGACCATGATCTTCACGTCTTCACGGTTGCGCGTGATGCGGCGGGCCTCGCGACCGTAGAAGGCGTTGCGGACCTCGTTGCCCAGCATGGAAACGGTGATGCCGGTCGGTCGGGCCGATTCGCGCAGTCGCAACTGCACCTCGCGCTGCCTTTCGTTGACGTTGTCGTCGATGTCGAAGACACCATCGTAGGTCGAGAGCTTTTTGCGCATCGTCGCGCCGGTGGCCAGCGATTCCTCAAAGCGGTCGCTTGTGATCTTGAGTTCAATCGCCCGACCGGCCGGTCCGCCGTTGAGCGAGGTCCACGCGACCGAGTTCACGCCGCTCAGTTTCTCCGCCTCATGACGCAGTTCAACGAGAATCGTCTCGCTGGTGCGAGTCCTCTTGCCAGCCTCTTTGAGTTCGACGATGAGCTGCCCCAGATGCGAGCCGAGATTTTCACCGACCGCCCCCTCCCCGGCGATGTCCACTTGCAGACCAACCAGCATTTGGACGTTGACGACTTCAGGCAGCGAGATCAGGTGATCGCTGAGTTGTTTGAGGCGACTCTTTGTTTGAGCGACCGGTGTGCCGACGGGCATTTTTATTGAGCCAACCAGCGTTTCGCTGTCCATCTTCGGCACGGGGACGAACGGCACGATGCCTCCCTGTACGAGACCGATCGTCATGGAGAGCGTCGCCACCGCTCCCGCCAGTGTCACGTAACGCCACCGCAATAACAGACGAATCAGCCAGTCATACCAGACATCGACGACCTCATTCAAAAACGAGTCCTTGGCTTGGACGATCCGATCTCGAATCACTCGCCAGCGCGGCTTCTTTGTGACGGGTCGTGCGGATGCCACTGTCGAGGGGCTTCGCTCGCCTGTGATCTTTGAAATCACTGGCGGCTCAAAGCTGCCGTCAGTGGCACCCAGCGCAGGCGATGAATCGTGCGGGGGCGAGCCAACCGGAGTGGTCGTGCGGCCGTGACGCAGGTTCGTGGTTTTGACGTGACCGAGATGGCACGGCAGCATCACCAGTGCCTCCAGCATCGACATGCTCATCGCCGCGATGCAGACCAGAGGCAACTCCTTCAGGAAGTCGCCCAACTGTCCCTGAATGAACAGCAGCGGCACGAAGCCTCCGATCGTCGTCCCCGTCATCACGATGATCGGCCAGAGAACTTCCTCGGAACCGAGGATCGCCGCCTCATCGGCCGGCATGCCCGCTTCCATGTGGCGATAGATGTTCTCGCCCATGACGATGGCTTCATCGACATCGATGCTCAGCACGATGATCAGCCCCATCAGGCTGACCAGATTCAGCGTGACACCCAGCAGCGACATCATCATGAACGTGCCGAGAAAGGTGACCGGCAGACCGGCTGCCGCCCAAAAGGCGACCCGCCGATCGAGAAACACCACCAGCGCGAGCAGGATCAGGAACAAACCCTGCAAGCCGTTATCGACCATCAGGTCGATCCGGCCCTCGACGAACCGGGCGAGATCGGTGTGCAAGGCCACTTGAAACTTGTGGTCGAACGGTTTGGCACGGCTCCGCTCATAGAAGCGTTGCGGGTCCGCATGGCCCACACAGATGCCGACGACCCGCGCGGCCCCGGCCCAGCCGAGAGCGAATGGTCGCCAGTACCAGACCGTTCGACTCGCCGCCTGGAAGCCGTGTGGATCGAACGGTGCCTGCTGCTTGCCCAGCACGTAAGCCTTCACGAGTTGCGAGATGCGAATCGCGTCCTGCTTGGCCGACTGATAGACCACGCAATTGACGGAAGGCTGACTGTTGAAGTAGCCCTCCTGATCGATATCGACGAACGCGTCGCGGATTGTGGCGACATCGGACAGATACACCGAACGGCCATCGGGCTGGCTGCGGATCAGAATTCGATCGAGGTCGATGCCGCGCTGCTCTTCACCCAGCGTGCGGATGGAGACCGAACTGCGGCTGCCGTCGATCTGGCCGCCGGTCACGTCGAGGTTCGCCGTGCGAATGGCCGCCGCCACCTCGTCGAAGGTGATGTCGTACTGCATCAACTTGGCGGGCCGAATCTCGATGCTGATCTCGTCGTTCTTGGCTCCCGACATGACGACATCGCTGACACCTGGCAAGAGCAACAGCTCGTCGCGCAGAGACCGCGCGGCGCGTTTCCGCTCGGCCTCGCTCCCCGGTCCGTACAGCGCCACGGCGATGATCGGCAGTTTCGGTTCGAGCTTCTTGATGGTCGTTTTTTCGGCGTCTTCCGGCAGATCGTCGATCGCGTCGATCTCGGCCTTGACCTCCTGCAATACGCGATCGACGTTCCTCAGCCCTGCGACCAGCGTGAGCTTGATGACGCTCATGCTCTCGATGACGGTCGAGTCGATCTTGTCGATTCCCTCGACGTTGCGCACCGCCTCCTCGATCTTGATCGTCAGCGCCTTTTCGATCTCCTGCGCCGAGACCCCCGGATAAATGGTCGTGATGAGCAGCTTCTCGGGCCGCGATTCGGGAAACATCTCGCGCGTCATCGTCAGCGCACAGAGACTGCCGGTGAGCAGGATCACGCACATCAACAGATTGACGAGAATCGGATTGCGGACGCTGAACCGGGGAAGAGACATGGGAACTCAAGCGGGATGACTGACGCGGCGGAAACGGAAACAGACTTCCAAGTCGCCGGGATTATAGAAGGAGTGCTGCTCACAGGCGACCGACACGCGGCGTCACGTCTGGGCCAAGGCCTGCTTAAAACCGGGTGCTTTGCAGGGTGGAACGCGGCTGCGGGTCGCAAAGACTCGACCCACGTTACTTGGAATCAGGCGATGCCTTGGGACGAGGATTCGATGAGCAGCGGCCTCGCCATGAACGACACATCGTCTATCATGGGCTGGTCGTGAACCAGTCCCCTGCACCCTGACGAAGGCTGTGCTTGATGTCTCGCTCCGAATTGCCGACGGCGGTGTTGTTAATCGCGCATGGCAGCCGCAGAGCCTCCGCAAACGAAGACCTTGTTCAACTGGCGCGGTTGGTGGCCGAGCGAGGTCGGTTTGAAATCGTCGAGGTGTCGTATCTGGAACTGCTGGAGCCGACGATCTCGACGGGCGGCCGGACGTGCCTCGAACGGGGTGCGCGACGAGTCCTCATGCTGCCGTACTTCCTGTCGGCGGGAGTCCACGTCGTGACGGACCTCGACGAGCAGCGGCAGCAACTCGCGGCGCAGTTCCCGGATGTGGAGTTCGTCCTCTGCCCGCATCTTGGCCTGCATCCGCTGATGGCCGAGATCGTGCTCGCCCGGCTGCACGAGGGTGAAGAAACAGCCCTCGGCCTGGCGACCGAGGGCTGATGTGATATCTGGAGGACATCTCCAAGCTAGTGTAGTGCCGCACTCAGATGGGATCTTATCTTCACTGCGTTTTCGGCCAACATTGGCCAGCCATCTTGGGATATCTCACGGTTTTGCATGTAAA
>JAYUFF010001091.1:0-3195 GCA_043738825.1 Schlesneria sp. | reverse complement strand
CCGCGCCGGCCCACCAGCAATTCTCGAAGGTTTGTCAGGGTGGGCCGGCGCTCGAAGCGAGCTTGTCCCACCCTACTTTGAAACTGGGAAGAGCCGTGAACACCCGAGGACTTGAATTGACAGAACGCTGGCGTTCGATATTATCTCGCCGATGTTTAGAGGACGGACTCGCGGAATGTGAACTCTGTCCTAGTCTGTGAGGAAGAAGCAACAAGTGCGCGGTGTTTCCGCAGTGGCGTTCTTCCCACGGTCATTGTCTTCCAACGAATCTCTTGTCAGACTCCGACGGCGCGGATTTGCACTCGGGTGCTCCGCCGCAGTGACCTCGTGAGTCGTCTTCGTCGAGCCAATTGCAGTCATGCCCGGCAGGTGCTCTGCGATTGGAACAGACGCTGGTGACGCGAAGGTTGCCCATGCGGCGAACGATCTGACCGGCAGTGATGCCTCCCGTCAAAAGAACGAGACTGTCTCTGAGACTCGGGACGTTTTGCAAGCGGTCGTGTGCGCGATTCCGGGTGCAGGGAAGCTGTTACCGGCTTTGGCTGGCGACAAGTTGGCTTCCAAATTTCGTGCGGACAGGATTCGTCGGAGCTATTGGCAGCGCGAGGCAGTCCCGACTCTGTGAGCCTTGAGGCTGTGACGAAAACCGAACCGAAGACGCTTGGAGACATGACTCCAGGCCCGTTTCGACAAGCCAATGCAGACGAAGAGCGTTCCCGGCAAAGGGATTTGTTGGCTGTGGATTCCGCCCGGCGACGAAGCGTGATTTTTGAGGCGGCAGCGCGGTGAATCTGCCTGGCGCACATCAACGGCCGGGTGGCATTCGAGTCTTGGGCCGCGATGAGACCGTATTTGTGATGCGTCTCGATGGTGGATGGTGCTGAACTCGAACGGCGCTCGCCGTTCGTTGCGATTTTTCAAGTGGAGATGGTTTGTATGACAGAGATGGATTCCGGCACGCCGAAGAAAACGCCTCGGCCTCGTCGACGAAAAGTTGAACCGACGGAGCAGATGGAGACGGGGATGGCAGAGGCGCAGCCTTTGAAGCCCGTCATCGAAGACGTGTTTGAAGAAATCGCGGCCGCTCGTGCCGAGTTTGAGCAAACGCCCCCCTCCGAACGCGAGATGGATTTCGAGTCGATCGATGCGTCCGATGGCTTCGAGGGTGGTCCGCCACCCGGCCCGATGGGCGACGGAACGGGAGGCGGTGGTGAGTTCGTCGGTGGTGACGATCCCAATCGCCGTCGTCGTCGTCGTCGGGGACGGGGCCGCGGTCCCAACGGTCAGGGCGACAATCTGGGATACGCTCCGCCGCCGCCTCAAAATCAAAATCAGAATCGGCCGCCTCGTGGCCGCACCAGTCAGAACGACCGCCGCCACGGCCAGCAGACGAATCAGGGCAATCAACGTCGCCCGCACGACGGTGGTGGCCAACGGGGCTACAACAACGGTCCTCCCCGCCAGCAATCCAATGAACCGCGCAGTTCCGAACCGCGCGGCCCCGAAGTGCTGGTGCCGGTTCAAGGGACGCTCGAACTGCATCCCAAAGGTTACGGCTTCCTGCGCGATGCCAAGGCGGGATACGTCTCTCAGGAGACGGACGCATTTGTGGCGGGGTCGCTGATCGAGAAGTACAGCCTGCGCGAGGGAGTCCACGTCACCGGCGAATGCGTCTCGATGGGACGCGGTCAGGGGCCGAGACTCAAGTCGGTGCAGACGATTGAAGGCCGGCTGCCCGAGTACTATCCAACGGTCAAGAAGTTCGATGACCTCACGCCGATCAATCCCTTCCAGCAGATCAAGCTCGAAACCGGGACGACTCCGATTACGATGCGGGTCATGGACCTGCTGTGTCCGATCGGCAAGGGCCAGCGCGCGCTGCTCGTCGCGCCGCCCCGATCGGGCAAAACGATGCTGTTGCAGGAGATCGCCGACTCGGTCAGCAAGAACTATCCCGACATCTACCTGATCGTGCTGCTGATCGACGAGCGGCCCGAAGAGGTGACGGAGATGCGGCGTCACGTGCATGGCGAGGTCGTCGCGTCGTCACTGGACCGCGAAGTCGAGAACCATGTCCGCGTCAGTCAGCTCGTGTTTGAAAAGGCCAAGCGGATGGCCGAAGCGGGACGCGATGTCTTCCTGCTGCTCGACAGCATCACGCGAACAGCCCGCGCGTTCAACAAGTGGACCAACACGGGACGTACCGGTACGGGCGGTCTCGACGTGAAGGCGATGGACATTCCGAAGAAGATGTTCGGCATGGCGCGTCAGTTCGACGAGGGCGGCTCGCTGACCGTGGTCGGCACCGCTTTGATCGAAACCGGCGGACGCATGGACGACGCGATCTTTCAGGAGTTCAAGGGGACCGGCAACATGGAAATGGTCCTCAGTCGCGAACTGGCCGAACGTCGCATCTGGCCCGCCATCGACATCGGCAAGTCGGGGACACGTCGTGACGAGAAGCTGTTCACTCCAGAAGTCCTCGAAGGTGTGACGCGACTCCGTCGGAGTCTGATTTCGCTGGGTCCGGTGGAGGCGATGGAGATGCTCATCAAGACTCTGGCCAAGTATCCAACGAACGCAGATTTCTTGGCAAAGATTTGCTCGATCCTGTGAGCCAATCGGCACGAGTTGCTTCACCGCCACCAACCCGAAGCGTGAGCGAGGGAATCGGCCTGTAGTCCCTCGCTCACGCTTCGGGTTGGTGGCGGTGGGTGAATCGCTTCCCGCCGCTCGCCTCACGACACCTCGCGACCGTTGGCTGCGGCGTGCTGAAGGGCTTCGAGGACTCGGGCGTCGGCACGCAACACGCACACGAAGATTGTCTTTCCCTCGCGCCAGATGGCCCACGTGCCGGAGGCTGTGTAGCGCACCTCAGCCATCGAGAACGATTTCGCTTCGATGCGGGAAGGCCAGCGGGATTCCGGCAGGGCCAACAGCAGGCCGGTCACGCGCGGCGCACGGCGGTTGGCGAGGAATGTCAACGGGAGTACCGGGACGGACAATGTGTCGTCTCGCGCGATGACAGTTTGCTCGGCGAGTTCCATCCCCGGTAGCGATTGCCAACCGGCAGGCAGCGCGAACTTCGTTCCTGAAGGAGCGGCGGGCAGGCTGCTCGAATCGAGTTCGGCCAGTCGTCGCACATCGGCTTCGGTCAGCGCGGCGTCACGCGATCCGAGCCAACTCCACGCCGCG
>JAYUFF010001090.1:0-8438 GCA_043738825.1 Schlesneria sp. | reverse complement strand
TCGGGAATCACTTTCTTGTACGGGGCGAATCCGTCTGTCGTCATCTGGAAATGACCGCTCGTCGCGCGGCTCAGCTTGTGGGCGAATGACACCGTGTCGTCGTGCGACCGCTTGCCGAGATGCCACGCCACAACCAGCTTGGTTGTCCGCTCAATGCCGATGAAGCAATACCCGTCTCCGCACTCGTCGCCCAACTCACGGGCAACGCGGGTTCGTTCCTTGCAGCCGATGAACGACCAGATTTCATCCCCCTCAATGTCGTTGACCGCAACATCGGTGAGCCTGTCCTCAAGCATCCGCTTGCAGTTCGATCCGACGTGAACGAGCAGCGCAAGGATTGTGTTCCGGTTCACGCTGGTCATGCGTTCCGTACTGCGAACCGAGCAGCCTTCCATGAGCGCACGGATGACGGACACGGCCTTGTCCATTTCGAGCCGCATCACGCCCAGCGGGGATTCCTTCTCCGGCGTGAAGGTCTTGCAGCATTGGTCGCAGCGAAACCGCTGTGTCCCGTTGCGAGTGAATCCGAACTTGCGGGACGGCTGTGAACAGTTTGGGCATTCCATGATTCGCTCTTTTGTGTTGTGGCGAATCATTGGTAGAATGTTTGCTGCTTAGGCTGCATTCTGGTGATTCACCGGACTGTAGTTCGCCCGGTTGGATTGGCGTCCGACCGGGCTTTTGTTTGCGCTGGGCTTGGCGGCCCAACGAAGCAGATGATACCAATTGGCTTACTATTTGTCTATACACAAAGTCGGCGTGTTGACATTTTTCTGTATCTACGTAAACTGTCGGCATCATGGACATAAAAACCGGCAAGCCGAAGATTGGACGCCCCGCCACTGGTCAGATGCCACAGCGGATTTTCCGTATGGGCGATGAGGACTGGCAGCAAGTAGTTTCTGCCGCCGCCGTGATGGATGAAACGGCATCAGAGTTCGCTCGCCGCGTCCTTTTGAAGAATGCGGCGAGCGTTCTGAAGAAGAATGGCTGAACAGTCGATCCATGTCTGGACGGATACGACTTGCGTGCTAGAATCGCCCGTCGTTCATATTGTCCAAACAAACCGGCCGGTCATTCGGCCGAACTGTCTCCGGGTTAGGTGAAACCAAAACCAAGGGACGTACCTCGATCCTTGAAGCAGCATGACTGCCCTTCCATGATGAGCTTGCGTGTGGTGTTCCGGCAAAGAAGTGCCACACACGAGCGAACTACGGGGCTGACTGTGAACTCGCCATCAACCCCCGTGTTGGTGGCGAGTTTTTCTGTTTCTCCAAAGACAAAAAAACGGCTCTCAAGCGCTGTCGCTTGGAGCCGTGGTTCTTCCATCGTCGAACTGATTGTGGAAACGAAAAAGCCGCCCGTTAGTTACCAAGCCAGCCGGGCGGCTGAATACTCGCCGAAGCGAGATGATTCCGAAGTTGTGTAAGCTGGCTTGGTATGCTGATAGTAACATCACCCGCAATGATTTCAAGAGCGATGTACTACCCGCCTCGGTTTTTGCAACGCACTGCTAAGACACTACCGGATTTCCGGTGGGGCTAGCTCGTCAACGGCGAAGAGGTATCGTGCCGTCCTCGACAAGTTCATTCCATTCGCCGAAGGGCAGGGGCGACGGACCTGGAATGAAATGAACCGACAACTCATGGACGAGTACGCCGGTTGGCTCGACGGGGAAGCCTACGCGTATGCGACGGAATATCTCGAACTGACGACACTCAAGCAGATTCTGAAGTTCCTCATCGAGAATCAGCACATCCCCAGTTCCATCGCCTTCGCGTATCCGCTGAAGAAACCAGAAGGCACCGACACCTACTGCTGGAGACCGGAAGAAGTCGAAGCGATCCTCCAGCACTGTGATACGCTGGAACTCACCTGGTTGCGACAGGTCATCATCGGTCTGGCAGGGACGGGTTTGCGGATTTCGGAATTGGCGTCGCTCCGCTGGTCCGACGTCAACTTGGATAAGGGCTTGATCACACTGACGGATGAAACCACGAAGAAATCCCGTCAGGGCAAAGACAAGCGGACCACCAAGTCGGGACGCGATCGGACGTTTCCGATTCAGGAATTGCTGCACGAGGTGCTGGACCAATTGACACACCATTCCGATGGGCGCGTCTTTCACGGACCGCTGGGTGGAAGAATCAAGGCGGATACGGTCCGCCGCATCCTGATCCGCGATGTTCTGACACCGCTGGCTTCCAAGTTTCCATCCGAACTCGGTGAAGTGAGTTTCATTGACGGCCGCCTGCATAGCTTCCGCCACTACTTCTGCTCGAACTGTGCGAATCGCGGAGCGAAAGAACGGGTGCTGATGAATTGGCTGGGGCACCGGAACAGCCGCATGGTTCACCGCTACTATCACCTGCACGACGACGAGTCGATCCGCCAGATGCAGCAGGTGACGCTCTATTGAAGCAGCAGCCCGCCGTCACTGGGATGGCGGGCAAGTCCGTGAGGTTGTAGAGAAGGAGCAACTCGCCCGAACGGCAGTTGAGAATTACGTGAACGATGCCCAACCCATCTTCTGTCGCAACCTGATTGGCACAGTCTTGTCACAATCGACTGTGCCAATCAGGATTCCTGCTCGCAACCTGCTTATCTATAAGCAGGTTGCGGCGAATGCAGGAAACGATGCGGAGAGGGGGGGATTCGAACCCCCGGTGAAGTTTGACCCCCACGCCGCTTTAGCAAAGCGGTGTGATGTTGACGGAAGTGGCTTTGCCAGCAAGGACATTACGTCAACGGGGCTTCGTGTCTTACCGGACAGCTTACCGTTTGTCTTACCGACCGACCCCGAATTGGCGAGTCTTGTTCAGGCTTGGACCACGCTGCCGAACCATATCAAAGCGGCTGTGATGGCACTCGTCGCCACGGCTTCCCGGTGAAGCCCATTCCCGGCGACGCGCCCGACCACTCTGCCCGAATGACGTTCGTGGCTTGACCTGTCAGTTGTTGAATGGGCTGCTGGAACGCGCTGCCGGTCCCGCTACTGTTTGAGGCGTCCATTCGGTTTGTAGACAGGTCGGGCGTCGGGACATACCTTGCTCGCCGATTCGGTTGATGCGGGAAGTCTTGTCTGAAGCGGCGACGGTCGCGACGGGAGTTGAGTTCATGGCCGGTGTACCAAAGCAGGGGACGCGGAAGCGAGTGGCGACGCCCGCTGGTCCGGTCGAGTACCACACGGGCCGATTTCCGCCCGTGAATCTCGACTGGTCGCGACTCGTCCCCCTGATTGGACCGGCGAGTGCCGCGTTGGCTCGTTACGACGGCTTGCTGGCCGGGATTCCGAACGCGGCGCTGTTGCTCGCTCCGCTGACGACTCAGGAAGCCGTGCTGTCGTCGCGCATCGAAGGGACTCAGGCCACGATGGGCGAAGTGTTGGCCTACGAAGCGGGCGGGAACGTCCAAGGCGTGGCTCCCGAGAAGGAAGCCGACATCGAGGAAGTGTTGAACTACCGCCGGGCGTTGCGGGAAGCGGTCGAGTTGCTGGGCAAGTTGCCGTTGTGTGGACGGTTGCTCAAACAGATTCACACCACGTTGATGTCGGGCGTGCGAGGCCACGACAAGGCGCGGGGGAAGTATCGCACCGTGCCGAACTACATCGGCGTGTTCGGCCGGCCGATCGAGGAAGCCCGGTTCGTTCCCATCGCCCCCGAACTGGTCGCGGACGGAATGAGCCGCTGGGAGAAGTATCTCAATGGGAACGAGCCGGACGTGTTGGTGCAACTGGCCATCGTTCACGCCGAGTTTGAGTCGCTTCACCCGTTCCTCGACGGCAACGGTCGTTTGGGCCGGATGCTGATTCCGCTGTTCCTGTTTGAGCGAAAGCGGCTGCATGTCCCAATGTTCTATTTGAGCGACCGTCTGGAAGCCCATCGTCAGACGTACTACGACCGGCTGCTGGCGGTGTCGCGGGACGACGACTGGACCGGCTGGTGTGAGTTCTTCCTGCAAGCTCTCACGGAACAGGCCACGAAGAATGAGGCCAAGGCGCGGCAGATTCTGGAGTTGTATCGGGCGAGGAAAGACTGGATTGTCGAGACGACCCACTCGCAACACGCCATCCGGGCGCTCGACTTCCTGTTCGGCCAGCCGATCTTCAGTGCTCCCCATTTCATCGGTGATGCCAAGATCCCCAAGCCCACCGCTCGCCGCATCCTGAACCTTTGTCTGGAAAACGGCTTGCTGGCGGTACTGGAGGAAGGACGCGGACGACGAGCCGCCGTCTATCGCTTCCCCGAACTGTTGGCCATCACCGAGACGTGAGTTGCCGGTTGTGACTCACGGATGAGACGCAACGCACGTTGTGGCTCACAAACCGCGAAAAGTGAGACGCAACGTTTTTTGTGGTTCATCCGTGGAACACAACGAACTTGGCCAAATGACGGTGCGAGTCATCTGAATGGCTGATCTGCATGACGTGGCAAATTCCGATAGGTTCTCTCCCGGCGCGTTTTCCCGGATACCTCAAACACGGTCAGCGCGTCACCACATAAAGTTGCACAACGGGGCGATGCGCCAATTCTTAGCGGGTGTCGGCGCGGACCAAACGGAGGCCGGGGGGCATCAAGGTACTCCGCTGGGGCCGGTCCCACGCGGGGCAATTCCACTGGCGCACGATGCGTCTGTCGGAAGTTTCAGGACCACATAGACTATTACTATGCGCTGGCTTCGGGTCCTCCCGAAACCCCTCCCGTCGGCGCGCAGTGCCCCAGCATCCCGCGCAAACCACACACAGTTGGTAAGTCCGGCCCTTGTCGGTTTGTTGGGGCGGATTCCCTGCCAACCATCCCGTCCGCCTCGCACATTTTCCGCCAAGTTGTTTGGCCGGGTCGCATTGTGGGAGCCGGTCCTTCGCCAAACCATCCCGCTCGCATCGCACGTAAATGCACGGGTTTTGGAAAATGGGTAATCCGCCATCAGCCGGGAAGTGGAAAAACCTTGCTGTTCTTGAGGGGGTGGGATGCGTTAGCGTGGGGAGACTCTCCGTTTGACGTGTCGCGGCAAGGCGATCACGATACCGGTTGAATACCGAGCCTGCTTTCCCGCCTTCAAGCGTTTTCTCCATGAGTGACATCGACAAGAAGTCTCTGACCGAGCGGGACATTTGCACCAAGTTCATCAACCCCGCCCTGGAGGCGGCCGGTTGGGATTTGATGCATCAGATTCGGGAGCAGTACTACTTCACCGATGGCAGGGTCATGGTTCGCGGGAAGACGGTAAAGCGGGGCGACCGCAAGTTCGCCGACTATCTGCTGTTCCACAGGCCGAACGTCCCGCTGGCGATCATTGAGGCCAAGGACAACAACCACAGCGTCGGCAGTGGGATGCAACAGGGGCTGGAGTACGCGAAGACACTCGACGTCCCGTTTGTCTTCAGCACGAACGGCGACGGGTTTCTCTTTCACGATCGACTCGCCGTCAGTGGTCCGGTTGAGCAGGAACTCCCCCTGGATGGGTTCCCGTCCCCGGATCAACTCTGGCAGCGGCTGTGCCAAGCCAAGCATTTGACCCCCGAGACCTTGCCGATCGTCACTCAAGCGTACTTCTCGGACGGTTCTGGCCGGACGCCGCGCTACTACCAGTCGATCGCCATCAACCGGACCGTTGAGGCCATCGCACTGGGGCAAAAGCGAGTGTTGCTCGTCATGGCGACCGGCACTGGCAAGACGTTCACGGCATTTCAGATCATCTGGCGGTTGTGGAAGTCGGGAGCGGCGAAGCGGATTCTGTTTCTGGCCGACCGCAACATCCTGGTCGATCAGACGAAGACGAACGACTTCAAGCCGTTCGGCAAGGCGATGACCAAGATCACGAACCGCAAGGTCGATCCCGCCTACGAAATCTATTTGTCGCTGTATCAAGCGGTGAGCGGCACGGAAGAAGAGAGCAACGTCTACAAGCAGTTCTCGCCCGACTTCTTTGACTTGATCGTGATCGACGAATGCCATCGGGGGAGCGCGGCAGAAGATTCGTCATGGCGGGAGATCCTGACCTACTTCTCATCCGCGACGCATATCGGCATGACGGCGACGCCGAAGGAGACCAAAGAGGTTTCCAACATCACCTACTTTGGCGACCCGGTCTACACGTACTCGCTCAAGCAGGGAATCGAAGACGGTTTCCTCGCACCATACAAGGTCGTCCGCATCGACATCGACAGGGACGTGGATGGCTGGCGACCGGAAGCGGGCAAGCTCGACAAGCATGGCCAGCCGATTGAGGATCGCATCTACAACCAGAAGGACATGGACCGCACGCTGGTTCTGGACCAACGCACGGTACTGGTGGCGAAAAAGATCACCGAGTTCCTCAAGGGAACCAACCGTTTCGACAAGACGATCGTCTTCTGTGAGGACATCGACCACGCCGAGCGGATGCGGCAGGCGCTGGTCAACGAAAACGCCGACCTCGTGGCGAAAAATCACAAGTACGTCATGCGCATCACCGGGGACAACACCGAGGGCAAGAATGAACTCAGCCAGTTCATTCACCCCGAAGAACCGTATCCCGTCATCGTCACGACATCCGAACTGATGTCAACCGGCGTCGATGCGCAGACCTGCAAGCTGATCGTGCTCGACAAGACCATTCAGTCGCCGACGAAGTTCAAACAGATCATCGGACGCGGGACGCGGATCAACGAAGACTTCGGCAAGCTGTATTTCACGATCATGGACTTCAAGAAGGCGACCGAGCAATTCGCCGACAAGGATTTCAACGGTCCCCCGATCGTGATTTACGAGCCGAAGCCCGGTGAACCCGTTGTTCCGCCGGACGATCTCGGCAGCGAGGACACGCAGGCCGACGGCGACGACTTCGGCGACGCAGACGAACCGCAGGCCGGAGAACTCGGCGGCGACACCAATGCGGGCGATGGCGGCATTCTGGTTGATCCGCCGCCCGGTGGTGGCAAGCGTAAGAAGTACGTCGTCGCGGATGTCGCGGTCCAAGTCGTTTCCGAGCGAGTCCAGTACTACGGCAACGATGGCAAGCTCATCACCGAGTCACTGAATGACTACACCCGCAAGGCGGTGCTGGGCGAATTCTCGTCGCTGGATGCGTTCCTGCAACGCTGGACCACGGCGGATCAGAAGCAGGCCGTGTTGACCGAACTAGAACAGCACGGCGTCTTCTTTGAGGAACTCGCGGAGCAAGTCGGCAAAGACCTCGACCCGTTCGATTTGGTCTGTCACGTCGCCTTCGATCAAGCGCCTCTGACACGCCGCGAGCGGGCCGACAACGTGAAGAAGAGGAACTACTTCGCCAAGTACGGCGAACAGGCTCGCGCCGTGCTGGAAGCCTTGCTCGACAAGTATGCTGACGAAGGGATTGGAACTATCGAGACCTTCAACGTCTTGAACGTCCAACCGCTCACCACATTCGGCACTCCGGTTGAAATCGTCCGGCTGTTCGGCGGAAAGGCCCAGTACGAGAAGGCCCTCCGCGAACTCGAAACCGCACTCTACGCGCTCGCTCAATAAACTCGACAACTCTGAACTGACCTCACACGATTGACCACCCTGCAACATGCTGAACTCCGCGACGATCAAGTCCATTCAAGACGTCATGCGCAAGGACGCCGGCGTCGATGGCGATGCTCAACGGCTGGGCCAATTGACCTGGCTGTTGTTCCTGAAAATCTTCGATGACCGCGAGCAGGAATGGGAGCTGACCGTCAACCGGTATCGCTCGCCGATCCCCGAAGACCTGCGCTGGCGGAATTGGGCGACCGACACCGAAGGGCTGACCGGCGACGGATTGTTGGAGTTCATCAACAACAAGCTGTTTCCGACGCTCAAGGCTCTGTCAGCCGATGCCAGTCCGCGGCATCGAGTCATCCACGATGTCTTCGAGGACGCCTATCAATACATGAAGAACGGGACGCTGCTGCGGCAGGTCATCAACCGTCTCAATGAGAGTCTCGACTTCAACCGTTCCGAGGATCGGCACGTCTTTGGCGATCTGTACGAGCAGATCCTGAAAGACCTGCAAAGCGCGGGGAACGCGGGCGAATACTACACGCCCCGAGCGGTGACTCAGTTCATGGTCGATATGGTCAATCCGAAGCTGGGAGAGAAGGTACTCGACCCCGCTTGTGGAACGGGCGGGTTTTTGACGTGTGCGATCAAGCATTTGCGGAAACAGGTCAAAACGCCCGACGACGAAGAGCTGTTGCAGCGCTCGGTGCTGGGGATCGAGAAGAAGCCGCTGCCGCATCTGTTGTGCGTGACCAACATGCTGCTGCACGGCATCGACGTGCCGACGAACATCCGCCACGACAACACGCTGTCCAAACCGCTGGCCAGCTACGTCCCCAAGGACCGCGTCGATGCGATCATCACCAATCCGCCGTTCAGCGGCATGGAAGAGGACGGCATCGAAACCAACTTTCCGCAGAAGTTCCGCACGCGAGAAACCGCCGACCTGTT
>JAYUFF010001089.1:0-3207 GCA_043738825.1 Schlesneria sp. | reverse complement strand
GCAAGGGGCGGAAGGAACGCATCGCGCCGATCGGCCGTCACGCCGCGAAGGCCCTCGACCGCTGGATGGAGGTGCGCGAACCGGCTCCCGACGCGAAGGCCGCCGACAAAGTGGCCGTGTTTCTGAATCGCTTCGGCACGCGACTGACCACACGCAGCGTCGGTCGGATGCTGGAGAAGTATCTCAACCTGACGGGCCTCGATCAGATCACCACCCCACACACGTTGCGGCATACCTTCGCGACACATCTGCTCGACGGAGGTGCCGACCTGCGCAGCGTTCAGGAAATGCTCGGCCACAAGAGTCTGACGACGACTCAAATCTACACACACGTCAGCACGAAGCGGCTCAAAGACACCTACGAGCAGGCGCATCCGCACGCGGCAAAGAATCGGAAGTCGGTCGAAGAGTGATTCGCCGGTCAGGTCTGGCGGCTTTCACCGTGAACTCACTCTGTGGCTGGGGTCGGGTGTACGATTTTTCGAAATTGGCGGGAACAAGACTCTCTTTGGGGATGACGCTTTCATCCCGCCAATTTCAAAAAATCGTACACCCGACCCCTGATCGCACTTCTCACTCCAACTCAAAGCAGGCCACTTCGTGGGCGTTCCGGACGAGCAGCTTGCCGCGCACGAGAACCGGGTGGTTCCAAGTGATGTCCTCGGCGCTGAGAGCTTGGAAACTGGCGGTCTCTTCCGGGCGAGAGGGTGAGGCGGGGACCAACACGACGCGGCCCGTCTCACTGAGGATCAGCAGCGTCTCGCCGACGAGCAGCAACTGGCCGTAGCCGTAGCGGCCCGACTTCCACTTCACCTTGCCAGACTCGATGTCGAGGCACGTCAGCGTGCCGTCGTCTAAGCCGTAGACATGGCCTTCGTGCAGGACGAAGTCGTTGAACTTGGGGCGGAAGCGGTTGGAGTGCCAGCGCTGCGTGACGGTCCACTTCGGGCCCTCGCGTGCCAGATCGAGTCGCACCGTGCCGATGCCGTAGCCGCAGCCGAACAGCAGCGAATTGTCAGCGACCACGAGCGGTTGAGCGGCGTTGACCTTGGGGCCGCTCATCCACGGAAAGAACCACAACTCGCGGCCATCGGCGAGCGAATGCCCCGCCAGTCCCTCACCCAAAGGGACGAGGATGATCCGCTCGCCGAGCAGCGTCTCGACGCGCGGGCTGCCGTAGCTGGAGATGCGACTGCCACCCGACCAGACTCGCTTGCCGGTCAGTTTGTCGTAAGCGATGACCGACTGGCCGTCCTTACCGCCAGGGATGACGATCACGAACTGATCGACCACGAGTGGCGAACCGGCCGTTCCCCAGCCGAGGTTCGGCGCGGGAGTCCCCTCCGACCCTGCGTCCTTCAGAATGTCGGCCGACCACACGACGCGACCGGTTGCCGCGTCGAGACAATTCAGCAGTCCGGTCGCGCCCTGTGTGTAGAGCTTCCCCTCGTCAAACTGCGGCGTCGCGCGCGGTCCCGGACCACCCTGAAAATCGGCCGCGACAAACTTGACCGGATCGAGATGCGACCACAATTGCTCGCCCGTTGAGAGGCGGTAGGCAACGACGGCTTCGTCCGCGCCGTGCTGTTCCTGTGTGAAGGCCATGCCGCCGACCACGGCAAACGACGACCAGGCGCTGCCGACGGGATGCCGCCAGACTTCGCGCGGAGGCTTGGTTGACCAGTCCGTTCGGAGCGTCACGCCGCGCACGATTCCATCACGCGCTGCACCGCGATAACCCGGCCAGTCAGACTCGTTCGCCACGAGCGGCTCTGAGGTCGGTGCCGTCGGTGGAACATCGACCGGTACCGCCTTGAGCTGGTTGAGAAACGTCTCCAACTTCTGGTTCGAGGTTGGAAACCAGAACGGAACGACGCGGTGGGGAATCATGTCTCCATCGAACTTCTCCAGGCGGAACAGGCCGAAGAACGTGACGACGACGGCCAACCCGGCCCCCACCGAACGAAAACGAATCGTCTCCGTCCAGCCCGAGAAGAACGTCCACCAGATCAGCAGACTGAACAGTGCCGCCGGCCACACGAACAGGATCGACATCTTGAAGTGGGTCGGATCCTCCCACCACATTGCCCACAAGATGGCCTGAGCGATACAAGCCACTGCCAACAGTCCGAGTCCGATTTTCCAGCGGCCTCGCCCCGTACCGGCCATCGTTGGCGAAGAGTCTGTTGCAGTGGCCCCAACTTGGGGAGCAGGCGATGCGGACATGGAGTGACTTTCAGTAATCGTTGGTCGTCATCGGGATCTCTCGTGGCGGATGCTGCCAGCATCCGATCCGACGCTGGCAGCGTCGGCCACGGCAGTTATTCCACCGGTCTCAAGCAGAGCTTTCACTTGGAAACACACAAGCTGGCAGCATGTGCTACGGCATTTTCAACAGGCTGCTATGGCAGGAACCGGGATCGTTCGGCGGGGGTTGGCATGCGGCAGGTTTCGTGTCGGCCGAAGAGGCGGTAGCGGTTGCAGGCGATCAGGCGGTAGCCCAGATTGCGAATCGGTAGCGGGATGAGCCACAACAGAGTGCCGAGAATCTGCCAGCCAAGGCTCAAGTTCCACAGAATCCTCACGGCGGCTGATGACTGGCGATAGGTGTGGCCGTAGACCAGCAGGACCATTGAACTGAGATCGCTCGCGGCGGCCGGGGACAACAGTTGGCGAGCCGTCTCGCCTTGAAGTGGCGCGAATTGGAAATGGTTTTCCCGGTCGCGAGCCAGCACGAAATCGACCGCCTTGTTGCACAAGCCACAGACGCCATCGAAGAAGAGGATGCACCGCGCGGCCTCGGCAGTGCGGTCGGTTGTCGCCGCATCAATGCTCGTGACGGCAGTCAGTCTCGCCGCGACCGTACTCATGAATAGTTCCTTGGAGTGACTCGATCCGCTGGAATCGTAGCCGAAGATTGGCCGAACGGCCAAGGGGGAAGGAAGAAGTCAGAGGTCAGAACGGCAGAGGTCAGCGGGGAACGGCTTTCGTGCTGTTCTGACTTCTGCCGCTCTGCTGCTCTGACCTCTGACCTCTGTCTCTCCCTCCGGCAACTTCTGCGAGTTCCTCTTGCTCGATTCTTGAACTTTGCCCTACAACCCGTCCGATTGGTCTCGGGGAAGGTGCTGTGATCGGAAATGATCTGAGTGCGTTGCCTGTGACAAACGAGTTTTGCGACGGCTCTCAAAGGATGGAGAGGTCATGGCT
>JAYUFF010001088.1:0-3208 GCA_043738825.1 Schlesneria sp. | reverse complement strand
CGTTGATCATGCGGACGGCCTTCTCCAACCGCTCGTTCTGCATGGTCGGCAGGTTGACGAGGTCCGCCGTGGTCTTGCCGAACACCCGCCACTTGGCCTTGATGAAATCGACGATGAACAGCGGGGGAATGAACCCGGCGGGAAGCGACACGCCGAAGTGTTTTGCCGCCTCGCGCCCCTGCGCATAGGCTTCGGGAAAGCGGGCCATGTCCGTGTAGAAGTGGATCAGCCGCTCATGGGCCTGCGCCTTGTCGTCGTCGCTCTGCGCGAGCCGCACAGCGTGCTTCGAGAACTCTTCGGCGCGGTCGAACGCCAGCTTCTGCAACGCGAACTTGGCCGCTTCGGAATAGAAGCGTCCCGCCTTTTCGAGTCGTCCGGCCCCTTCGAGGTGTCCGGCAATCGTCTCGGACGCCGCGTCTTCACTCCGTTCGAGCGTGTCGGCGAGCCGTCCGTGATGCGCCTTGCGGACATCCGCGCCGAGATGGTTCACAACCGACTCGCGGATGCGGTCGTGGAACGCCTCGACTTCGGCCTGCATTCCGGGGCCGCTGCTGCGGAGAAAGCGTTCGGTGCGGAGCGTGGCCAGCACGCGCGGCGACACCGCCATCAGGTCCGCCGCTTCGAGGACGTTCTTGAGCGGAATCGGTTGCCCCGACACGGCTACGATCTGCATCAACTTCTGCGCTTCGTCGGGCAAGCGTTTGACGTGTGCCCACAGGACATCATCGAGTCCGACCCCGGCGATGGACGAGAGATCGAGGCCCGAGTTCAAATGCCGCGCCAATTCGTGAACGAAGTACGCGCTGCCTCCCGACTGGCTCACGATCTGGTTGGCACTCGCCTCGACGTTCGGCAGGTCGTCGCGCAGGAGGCTGCGCGCGAGCAGGCGGGTCTCGTCGGCGGTCAGCGCTTCGACGACCAACTCCTTCCACTGGGAGCCTGATCTCGACGACGCGGTGGCTTGAGATGGCGAGATCCCGGGCTGTCCACTCGTTGATGGAGCAACTTTCATCAACAGGCTGCTGCCGAATGACAGATCGACACTTGATTCCTCCCCGGACGAAACAGCGGGCTTGGAAGTGACATCGAGCGGGCGCATCGCCAAGGATTTCTCGGTCTCGATCAACATCTTCAGGCAGACGCTCGAATCGACGTACTCGCTGCGATACGCGGCGAGGAGCAGCATGCGGGGCGGTCGCTCGCCACTGAACAGATCGGCCAGCAGCGCGGCGCTGTCGATGTCGCCCCATTGCAGGTCGTCGAGATAGATCACCAGCGGACGCTCACGGCCAATGCGGGACAGCAGTTCGCGCAGAGTCTCAAACGCCTGACTTCGCAGTTCTCGCAGGTCGCTCGTCACCACCTGCGTGTGGCCGAGCGACTCGATCGCCTTGATGCGGTTCAAGACGGGAAAGATTCGTGCCAGCGCGGCGATGTGCGGCGGCAGCAGCGACATCAATGGCAGTGTGGTGTTTCGCAGAAACTGCGCGACGGCGTCGATGAGGGAATCAACTCCCTTGTACGGCACGGACTCTTGCTCGTAACAACGCCCGGTCAACACGATGGCCTGCTGTCGCTCGGCCAAGCCGTCCAGAAAGTGCTGAATGAGTGCGCTCTTCCCCGCACCCGAGCGGCCATGCACCCGGATGACAACCGTCTGTCCCGCCTGCACCTGCTGGAACGCACCTTCGAGTTCCGCGAGGTGTCGTTCGCGTCCGACAAACAACGTGGCCTGAGTCTGCGGAAGTGTCTCGTCGTCGGATTCAAGCACACCGAAGAAGGCGGCGATCTCACGCCCCGACGGCCGCTGATTCGGCTCGCGCCGCAGCAGCTTCACGCAAAGTTCGTTCAGGTCGGAAGGGACGCCGTTGACGAGGTCCGTCGGGGCCGGTGCGTCTTCCACCGTCTTGCGTCGCAGAATTTGAAGGGCCTTGCCCGTGAAGGGGAGCTGGCCGGTCAACGCCTGAAAGAGCATGACCCCCACGGCGTACCAGTCGCTCGCTTCGGTGAGCGGCAGTGCCCGAGCCTGCTCGGGTGACATGTAGGCGATGGTGCCGGAGATCTCACGCTGCTCCGATCCATCCACCCGTTTGGCAGACAGTTCGGCCACTAGGCCGAAGTCGAGCAGCACGACCGTTCCGGTGCGAGACACCAGCGCGTTGGCGGGCTTCAAGTCGCGGTGCAGCATCCCCGCGCGATGCAGTCCGCGCACGCCGGCCACCAACTGCCGGAAGGCATCTCGCAGTTTCGCGATGTTTCGCACGGCCATCGCGCCCCGCAGATGAGGAGGTGTGATCGCGGGGGCTGGCGAAGTGATGGCCGGTCCCCGCGACTGCGGTTCTGCGCCGCAGTTGGCCATCGCCGCAGACCCGATGATCGTTCGGTCAATCGCCTCGTCCGTTGGCTCGCGAACGAGGGTCTGATTCATCGCGTCATCGGATATCGACGCGACAGGCATTGGTCCGGCGACACGATCCACGGCGACAGGGCAGTCGATGCGCTCGGTCGGCTCATCCCGAACGTGCTGAACGATTGTTGCCACCGTCGCTTCGTCCGAGACCTCGGGCTGCCATTGTCCGGTTTGTGCCGGCCCGTCCTCATCGACCGAACGGAGTTGGAGGGTCGTGTCCCCGCTCGCCAACGCGACCGTTTTGTCGTCTGAAGGGGGACGCTCCGTCACATTCACACGAGCCACGCTGCCAGGTCCAACTCCCGCCGCATTCATGCTGAAGGGAGATTGCGACACTTGTTCGCGAGCAAGTGCGGTCTTGGATGATGAGGTTGGTGCAACGGGACTGTTCTGAGTTGCCGACGATTCGCCGAGTTCCCTCACGAGCGTGGGTGTGTCAGCCGATGTGAGCACGTCCGTGATCGATCCGGGGAAGGGGGTCTCGCTGAGGAGATAGTCTTGAAACTCGACGGCCCCCTCGACCAACTCCATCACGAAGAACCACTGGTCGTTCTCGTTAATCAGTTCGTGCATGCGAATCAAATTGGGATGCACGAGTTCGGCGAGCGAACGGAACTCCTGCTTGAATTTGAAAATCGCGGTCGGATCAATCGCCTTCAGGGTTTTCAGGGCGACTGCCTGACCGGTCTCCCGATCGGTGGCCAGATAGACGATTCCCATCCCACCGGCCCCGAGTTGCCGCTGAATGGCGAATCGCTTGGAGCCGACAAATTCCGCCGGTGAAACTGTGTCCATGAT
>JAYUFF010001087.1:0-3210 GCA_043738825.1 Schlesneria sp. | reverse complement strand
CGTTGCCCCTTGCCGAACGTCGCGACGCTCGGCAAGCTGTTGCGCGATTCGAGACGGCGGTCTGCACCTCATCCATGATTCGCGGCAGGTTCATCCGGGAGACGCACCATGACACGAGTACTTGTCGTTGACGATTCGTCCATTGATCGAATGCTGGCGGGCGGTCAACTGGAACAACACACGGACTGGACCATCGAGTATGCCTGCGACGGGCAGGAAGGGCTGGAGGCCATTCGACGCCAGCAACCGGATCTCGTGCTGACGGACATTCAGATGCCCGAGCTGGACGGCTTGGAACTGTGCTGTGCCGTGCGGCGCGAATTCCCCGACGTGTCGGTCATTCTCATGACGGCGCGGGGCAGCGAAGAGGTGGCCCTGGAAGCCCTGCAAGCCGGTGCCGCCAGTTACGTCCCCAAGCGCGCGCTGGCCCAACAATTGGTCGAGACCGCGCGGCGAGTCCTCTCGGCCCGCAACGACGATCGCGTCCAGCGCGAGGTGCTGCGGCGGATGCAATCGCGCAGTGAATCGTTCGTGGTCGAGAACGATCTCGAACTCCTGCTGTCGCTGTCACGCTACCTGCAACTGTCGCTGGCGACTCAGTGGGGCCTCGACATGTCCGCGCGCATGCAGATCGGCATGGCGCTCGAAGAGGCACTGCTCAACTCGATGTACCACGGCAATCTGGAGGTCGCTTCGGAACTTAAGGAGGAGGACTTCCAGATGTTCTACGAACTGGCGGACGCGCGCCGTGCGGCGGTTCCTTTTCGCGACCGGCGCATCAGCGTCGAAGTTCGTTCGACACCGCAGGGCGTGTCGTATTCGATCCGCGACCAGGGGCCGGGTTTCGATATCTCCAAGCTGCCCGACCCGACGGAGCTGGAGAATCTGGACCGCCCGTGCGGTCGCGGCGTCATGCTGATGAGGGCCTTCATGGACGAGGTCCACTACAACGACAAAGGCAACCAGGTCACACTCGTCAAATTCTGCCCGGCGAGTGCCGGCGCGTCGGCGTGAGCGTCGCACATCTCAAGCGCGTTCAAGTTGGGGGGACGACGGTGTTGCGGTCTCTGTTCGGCCTGTGCTGCGGTGCCAGTTGGCTTGTGAGCCTGTCGGCAACCGGAGCCGTCCTGGCCGACGAGCCGCTCCACGTGCGGATCGACCAACTGATCGAAGCCTCTGCCGAAACGAGTGTCGCACCCGTTGCCGACGATGCCGAATTCCTGCGGCGCGTGTCTCTCGATTTCGTGGGACGAGTCCCTTCGATCGAAGAGGCTCGGGCGTTTCTGAGTGACTCGGCGGCTGAGAAACGGGTGGTTTTGATCGACCGCTTGCTGGCCTCGCCCGAGTTCCCTCGACGAATGCGCGAGGCGTTTCATGTGCAACTGCTGGAGCGGGCGGGCGACCATGAGGAATGGACGCGGTTCCTCGAACAGTCGTTTGCCGCCAACAAGCCGTGGGACCAACTGGTTCGTGAGATTCTGAACCCCAATGCAGACGACGAAGCGACGCGCGGCGCGGCGTATTTTCTAACGAAGCGGCTCGAAAACTACGGGCAGCAGCCGGTGGACCTGCCCGGCCTGACGCGCGATGTCGGGCGGTTGTTCCTCGGCGTCGATCTGCAATGTGCGCAGTGCCACGATCACCTGTTCATCGACGACTACAAGCAGATCGACTTTCAGGGGCTGCACACGTTTGTCTCACACTCGACGATCCGGCAGGACGTGAAGTTTCCCGCCGTGGCTGAAAAACTGGTTGATAAGAAGACTGAGTTCATGTCGGTCTTCGTCAAGGTGGCGAAGGCGACGGGGCCGCGCTTGCCGTTCGGGACGGAGGTCGATGTTCCGACGTTCGCGAAGGGGGAGGAGTTCGCTGTCGCGCCGGACACGAAGACGAGAACTCCGGGCAAGCCCAAGTTCAGCCCGCTGGCGATTCTGGCCGAGCAACTGCCGACCGCTTCCAACACACAGTTCTCCCGCAACATCGTCAATCGGTTGTGGTGGCAGTTGCTGGGGCGAGGTCTCGTCCATCCGCTCGACCTGCACCACGCGAAGAATCCGCCGTCGCATCCGGCCGTGCTGGAGTTGCTCGCCACGGAGTTCGTGGCTCACCAGTTCGACATCCAGTGGTTGTTGAGGGAACTCGCGCTGACGCGGACCTACCAGCGAAGCAGTTTGCTGCCGAGCGGCCTTGAACGTGAACCGCAGCCGGTTCGATACGTCGTTGCCATCGAGAAGCCGCTCTCAGCCGAGCAACTGCTGTGGAGCATCCTGCAAGCAACGGGAGAACTGCCGCGATACCAACCGACGGTGGATGCGGGTGGCAAGCCGCAGTCGAACGCGCCGCTGGACGATCTGAAAAAGAGGTTCGTCGCCGCGTTCGCCAATCCGCCGCGCGAGCCGGAAGTGGACTTCGCTCCATCGGTCAAAGCGGCCCTCTTCCTGTCGAACGATGCGAAGGTTTTGGAGCTGCTCAATCCGCGCGACGGCAACCTGACGGAGCAGCTCGTCAACGAGACCGACTCCGCCAAGCTGGCCGATCGGCTGTACCTCGCGGTGCTCACGCGAACGCCTTCATCGGAGGAAGTGGCAGACGTGGCGAAGTACCTCGCCTCACACGCCGCCGACCGCGCGAAGGCTGTCGGGCAACTCATCTGGGCGCTCGTGGCCTCGACCGAGTTTGGTGTGAACCACTGAGGGAATCATCGTCGTCCGGACCCCCTCGTCCGGACGAAGCCGTCCGGACTACAGAATTGCTCACGCGGCCCAGCGAGGCATCTTGCGCCACGCTTCCTTCAACCGGCGATGGGCTTCCTTGTACGGCGCGTAGAAGCTGGTCACGAGCTTCCAGAATCGCTTCGAGTGATTCATGTGACGGACGTGGCACAACTCGTGGATCAGGATGTAACGGACCAGGTCCGGCTCGACGAACAGCAGCTTCACGTTCAGGCTGATCGTTCCGAGCGACGAGCAGCTTCCCCAGCGAGTCTTCTGTTTGCGCAGCGCGGTGCGGACGTAGGGGATGCCCGTCTCACGACTGACTTGGCTGAGCCACGGAACCAGGATGTCGTGAGCCTGTCGCAGCAGCCAGCGCTGGAGAGCCGCGTCGCACAGCGGAATGTTTTCCACGTCTCCGCGCAGTTGCAGACGGTCGTCCGACAACTCGACGACGCTCAAAGTGCGAGCCTTTGTCGCGACCAGCTCGATGTGCCAG
>JAYUFF010001086.1:0-3210 GCA_043738825.1 Schlesneria sp. | reverse complement strand
AATGTAGGGTGGGCACCGCCCACCACAATCGTTGGTGGAATGGTGGGCAGTGCCCACCCTACAGGAAGTGCTCGACCCGATTATTTGTGCAAAGCCGGCTGACGCCGCCCGGCTCACCAAGAATGTTTCATCGACGACCGTGTCAGGCATAAACGAAAACATCTCACTCAAGGCCGTGTGAGGTATCAGCCCGGATGCTTCAAGCCTCGGGGAGTTTCCATGACAGGGCGCGTCAGGCTTCCAGACGACTTTGAATCATCCGAACAAGCGGACTCGCTCGACGGGGCTGTTCATTCGTGACGAGCCGGGTCACAAGCCGGTCGTTCGCCTCGCGGCTCAACAAAAAAACCGCCAGCGGTTCCAGAACGGAATCGCTGGCGGCTGGAAAGCGTCGGGGGGAGACGACTTTCGAGAGGCAGGCATCCATGTTTCGGTAGACGGTTACGGTGAGGCGGGGTCTTTGCTCACCTTGTCCAGCGTGATCGCACTGACGACCAGGGTGGCAAGGACAAGTCCGGTCAAGATCACCAGCGTCGGATCGGCACCACCGAATTGTCCGCGAGCACCATTTTCGCCCATCACCAGTAGGGCATGTTCCTTCGCGGCTGGCGGAGCGGTTTTCTCGGCCCACACTCGGAAGACCCCTTCCGTGTTGCCCGAGGCGACCTGATAGACGCCACCCTTCAAGTTCTTGAAGGAATACAAGCCATCCTTGTTGGTGACGGTTTTGCCGATCTCGGTCTTGTCCTGACGCACCGTGACTTGTGCGCCTTCGAGCGCCTTGCCGGTGTGATCGACGACGCGACCCGAAAGCGTTCCGCCCGTCGTCAGTACGATCTGGGGAACGGTAGCGACCTGCAGGACCTTGGCGGCCGTGTGAGCCGGTGCCTGAGGCCCATCGGCCAGCAACCGCACCTGCGGGAACACCATGCTCAATGTGGCGAGGCTCACCGCCGCGCCCTTGACGAAACGAAATCCAGTCATGCTTTCCTTCTCTTTCTTGGGTTGAAGCGATCAGCCTCGAAGTGAACAAACGGGAACCGACAGACGGTATTCGCGCACCGCGATGGCCGACGGAGCGACCACGAACCGGTGTACGTGAAACGTGAGTTGAAGCGATCAGAAGTGATGGCGATGGGAAACGGTCGAAGCGGGGCGGAGTATAGCCACGGTCCAAATCTGGTCAATTGGACTTGCGGCTGTCTCGAACTAATCGAGTTTTTTTTGAGAAATTTCCCCAGACCGCGCTGCAAACCGGCAGATGTCGCCGGTGACGAACGAATCCGTCACAGGAGCGCAGAGATCCGGACCATGCACGCGCAAAAGATGCCCGAGGGACTGATGTCGCTCGCCGCGCTTGAGTCTCAAGCCGTCAGTTCAGCGATCGCCTCACCGTACGGCAGGATCGGCATGGGCCGGCCGCGATAGTCGGGGAACGAACGCTCGTAGTCGATGCCTAGATGGCGGTAGACCGTGGCCCACAGATCGTTCGGTGTCAGCGGGCGGTCTTTCGGATGCTCGCCCTTCGCATTGGTCGAGCCGATGACCTGGCCGGTTCTCATTCCGCCGCCCGCCAGCAACACGGACATCGCCTGCGGCCAGTGATCGCGGCCAGGCTGCATCACGCCCGTCTGACTGCCGACGACATTCGTGATGCGCGGCGTGCGACCAAACTCACCCGTCACGACGAGCAACACTTTCTTGTCGAGACCTCGTTCGTACAGGTCTTCCACGATGGCCGAGATTGTCCGATCGTAGATCGGCAGTCGGGCTTCAAGGTCGTCGAACATGTGGCAGTTCACGGCGTGCGAATCCCAGTTGTACGTCCCCTGTTTGAGGAACGGGATGCCCGACTGATACGGGTTCTCCAGCACCATCGTCACGAACTTGCAGCCCGCTTCAACGAGCCGCCGGGCCATCAGAGCACGCTGGCCCCACGCATGGCGACCGTAGCGATCTCGCGTTTCGTCCGATTCGAGCGACAAATCGAACGCGCGTCGCGCGGCGTCGCTCGTCAGCAGGCCCATCGCTCGGTCGTTGAACTTGTCGATCGACGACATCAAGCCCGAGGCATCGGCCTGCCGACGATACTGATCGAAGTTGGTCAGCAGTCGCGTCCGATCATCCAGTCGTCCGGTGGCCGCGATCGTCGGGGCGAGGTTCGGAATCTTGAAGTCCTTCGGCGTCGGATCGCCCACCACAAAGAACGGCGTGTAGGCCGCACCCAAGTACGCCGAACCCATCGCGAAGACATCGACTCCCTGACGACCGTTGTCAGCACCGCAGACGTAGTTCGGCACGCCGACATCGCGGTTCTCGAACGTCTTCGCGACGATGGAACCAACGGCGGGCGAGTCGTTCACCGTATCGACCGGCGTTTTAGGGTCGCGTCCGGTCATGAGCCGCTTGTGTCCGCCACCGTGATCCGCAAAGTTGTGAGCGATCGACCGGATGATGTTGAACTTGTGAGCGATCTTCGCGTGCATCGGCAACAGATCGCAAACGTCCAGTCCCGGCACGGTCGTCGGGATCGAAGCGAAGACGCCGCGATAGTCGCTCGGTGCCTCGGGCTTCATGTCATACGTTTCCATGTGAGGCGGCCCGCCGGGCAGCCACAGGAAAATGACCGACGTGTCCTGCGGCAGTTCCTGCCGATTGCCGGTCGCCTCGGCAGCGATGGCTCTCAGACGGAAGAAGTCTGGCAGCGCGAGGCCACCCATTCCCAGCACGCCAGCACGCAAAAATTCGCGGCGTGCCACGGGTCCGGCGCAGTGACGAGACGCTGATGTCATGGAAGCATCCTAGTGGCGGTTTCAAAACTCGGAAACTAACCCGCCGCGTCAGCGAGGGCGTCGGCGTCGGAATGTCCAGCGTGGAATCGCCCTCGCTCACGCGGCGGGTTAGCTTTGAAACCGCTTCTACTCGGGCGGGTTTGTCAGGCGGGATCGCAGGCGGGGACCAACGGGGGCGGGATTATCCGGGGACCAACGGGGGCGGGATTATCTGCGGCTTCAGTCGGTCATGTCAATTCATTCTGATGGATCGGCCCGGCTGTCGGTAAAGATTGAACATGATTTCCCGCACTGATCCGAGGCATCTCATCGAAGGCTTGCCCGTCGCTTGCCAGCGGCCACTCACAGGGCAGTCGCTTTTTTCAAATGGGGGTGCCACGGTCACGGAGTTTCGACGTGGCCGTGCGAGGACGTGAAG
>JAYUFF010001085.1:0-3211 GCA_043738825.1 Schlesneria sp. | reverse complement strand
TTGAAGGAAGGACGTGGTGCCGAGGTCGAATCGCTGTTGATGGGGATGCGAGACCGGCCCCGAATGGCGCATTGGGTGCCCCTGGTTCAAGCGAACCGCAGTCTGCGTCAGGCCGGATTGGCCGAAGCGGCCGAGGCCTTGCAGCAGGCGAACCCGGAGTTGCAACGCACCGCAGCGTTCAATATCACGTCGGCGATGACGGCTTTGGCAAGGGGAGAATCACCGCAAGCCTTCGACCTGTATTCCAAGAGCCTCCACTTTTCTGGTGCCCGGCCTCAGGTGCGGGAAGGCTTCCTTCGCGCGTTTGAAGATTCGCTGCGGACGACAAAGCCCGAGACACTCGGCCCGCAGATTGAGAAGTTGCTGGAACAGTTTCCGAACGAGCCCGCGTTGCTGCTGGCTGCTGCGGAGATGGCTCTCCGCCGAGGTGAATTCGAGACGGCACGGCAGCGGATCGACCGGCTCGCCGAGCACGATGTCGCCCCCGGCCGGCCCGCCTACATGCGTGCTCGTTTGCTGACCGTCATGGGAAAAGTCGATGACGCACTGGCACAATTGTCACCGATGCTCGAACAGGTTCCCGACTATCCGGCAGCGCGCCTGCTCGCCGCACAACTCTCGCACGCGCGGGGCGAACACTCGGCAGCCCTGGCACACCTCGACGCGCTCCCCAAATCCATCTTGGACGGAATTCTGCCCAGCCTCCTGCGAGCCAGCATTCTCGTGAAATTGGAACGGGCGAAAGACGCAGAGCAGGTGTTGATTCAACTGTCCCGCCTGAATCCCACAGTTCCGCAAAGCTGGTTGGCGCTGTCAGCTCTGCAAAGCTCGACGGCCCAGACAGAGGCGGCCGTCAAGACGCTCGAGGATGGTCTGCAACGTCTTCCCCATCAGCCGGATTTGCAGAAGAGCCTGTTGGAACTGTTGCTGCGCGACAAACGAATCGATCAGGCGGCGAGCACTGCCCGCCGATTCGCCGGGCAAACCAAGGATCCGGCGTTCAGTCTCCGCATGGCGCGTGTGTTTCTGAATGCGGAGCAACCAGCGGCTGCGGATGAATGGTTGAAACTGGCTCGCCAACAGTCGGACAAGCCGTCCGAGGATCTCTTGTTCCTCGAAACCGAGGCCCTTTCCCAACAAGCCGCGAACGAAAAGAGCGACGAACTTTTCCATCAGGTGCGAGTCAATTACGGAGAAATCTTGGAACGCAATCCGCAACTTATTCCGGCGATGAACAACCTGGCCTGGTTGCTGCTTCGTCATTTCGACGAACCGACCGAGGCCCTGGAAGTCGTCGAACAACTTCGAGTCGCCATCCCCATCGACCGCATGACGCCCCCCATCCTGGACACGGTCCTCGAAGTGTATCGCCGTACGGGTCGTCAGGCCGAAGCTCAGGAAATCGTGATCAAGTCCGTGTCGCGTTTTCCCAACTCCGGACTGCTGGAACTTCAGTGGGCAGCCCTGCTGATTGAAGAGGCGGCGGATGATCCGGAAAAGCAAGAACTGGCCCGGTCCCAACTGGAACGGGCTCGCCAGCATGGTCTTCCTCCGGATCGACTGAAAGAAGTGGTCTCGATGCTCGCCCGCCTCAAGTAGTTCATGCCCTTGTTCCTCACGCGGCCATGAGTGAGACGTTTGCTGTCGGAGCTGCGCGAGGTATGGAACTGGATCGAAATAACTTCCCGACTTTTCGCTGGCGTGGCTGGGGTCCGCGCTTCGCGGCCCCCATAGGCATCAAGTTAGTGAGTACTCCAGCAGTGCAGGATCGTTGAGCAGTTGGAAGGTGCTGGGGCGTTTGCGTTTGTTTTGGCGGGAGGTGACTCGGACGGCGCGGCGGAGGAGCACGAGAATCCCGGTGAACTGTGTGGTGCTGGAGACGGTGGTGGCCAGCATCGTCGCGTAGCGGCGGATGGCTTCGCTGGCTTTCGTGAGGCTGTGTCGCGGGTCGCCCCACACGCTGGTGAGCACCAGCCAGTGTTGAATCAGGACGGCCAGCAGTCGCGACCAGAGTCGGACCATTTGACGCTCGACCGTCGCGCCCGACAGTTCGGCCACCAACCCCTGAGACTTCCAGCGTTTGAACAGCAGTTCGATCTGCCACCGCGCGCGGTACAGCACGGCGGCTTCGAGCGGCGTGAGTTGCTCGGTCGGCACATTGGTCACGAGGATCATCCAGTCGCACCAGGCTAGGCGCGCGGTGCTGGGTGTGCGACCGGACTTGCGACGGGCTTCAGCGATCAGTTTCTGTCGTCGTCGATTCGCTACTTCGGTGGGCACGCGCCACGCCAATAGACGACAGGGAACCTTGAGTTCGGCGCCGAGCCGAATCGGCTGATCGATGATCGACTCCGGCTGATCGGCGAGCCATTCCAGCAGCGGCGGCGCGTTGTCGTTCGCCAGCACCCGTGGGTTGTTTGGAAACACCCGTTCTTCCTCCAGAAACACCGAGGTGCCAAACTGCAGCCGCGACAGCCAGAACACGCCGTCACGCGAGTAACGCTCAAAGACTTCGGTGTCGAAGTAGCCCAAGTCGGCGATCCGCAGCGAGCCCGGCGGCAGCGGTGTCTGCTGCAACGACGTCTTGTAGTCGCAATCACGTCCCGGCTCGATGGCTATCGCCTGGAACGCCCCGCGACACAAATCCCATTCGACCTGCAGCTTCACCGCCGCCCGTCCCGATCCGTAACTGCCACCGCATCCTGGAAACCGCTGGCTCAATTCGGTCGGCAACGAGATCGTCGTGCTGTCCAGAACCAAAACGTGACCGAACCGTTCCAGCAACGGAGCCAGAGCCTCATCACTACTCAAGACACATTGGATCGCGCGGCGAAACAACGCTTCGAGAAACGCGACCAACCGAGGCGTGTAGCGCTGCTCGACCGCCTGCGGCGTGACCTCGACCCCGCAGGCTCCGGCCATCTGCGCCAAGTCTTCGTCCGACGCCCGGGGCTTGGCCAGAAAACCGAACACAAAACATTGAGCCAGTGTCACCGCCGAAAACTTCCGCTGCCGCTGAATGACATCGCTCTCCCGAGCCGCTTGTTCGGCCCACCCTCCCATCAAACTCTGCACCGCCGCCGCCACCCTCGCTATGATCTCCATCGGGAAGCTCCTTCTTCCAAGCCGTCGATCCGTGACAGAACCGACGTTGGATGAAGGGCTTCCCAATTTTTCGCAACAGCAGTTTCCTTAACTTGATGCCTATGGG
>JAYUFF010001084.1:0-8456 GCA_043738825.1 Schlesneria sp. | reverse complement strand
GCACTTCGGTGGCATGCACCAGCCCCGCCTCATCGACCGCCGCAATCGGCTCCACGTTCGAGCTGAATTCCGCCTGCGCGGTCACGTCACGGCGCGTCTGGTCCGAAAACGTGGCCGTCACCAGGATCTGCTGCTTGCCGCCCGGCGGCAACTCGCGCTCCGCGGGCCATACGTCAATTCCAATCACTTTCGCGTCGCCGCTGGTTCCCAAGGGCGCTCCCATCTCGACCCAGTCGCGGACAATGCGGTAGGCGTAGGAGTCCGCGGCGAAGCGCACGCCGCCGCCGTGCGGGACCTGTCCGCTCGCCTTGCGCAGGATGAGGTTCTGGCCGGGCGCCGCGGGAAAGACCCGCCGCCCACGGCCCTCCTTCACCAAGGCGTCGAAGTCGGACTGGACGTCGAAGCCGAATACGGAAAGTTTGAATCCATTCTGCCCGCTGGCCTTGCCGTGGCAGCCGCCACTGTTGCAGCCGAGCTTCGTGAAAATCGGCACGATCTGATTGGGGAAGTTGATCGGGACATCATTGGCCACGCCCGTCACTTCGACCGCGACTTCCGCCGCAGTGTTGTTCGAGCCAACGGCCTTCACGACGGTTTTGCCATCCTTGAGCGGCACCATGTAACCCGTGGCATCGATTTTTATGACGCCTGCTGGCTCGGCGGTGTACTGCACCAATCGAGTCTGATCGCGAAACTGTCCGCTCGAATAGATGCCGGTCGCGAAGAGTTGCTGCCGCCCGTCACGACTCCGCAGCAGGATGCCCTTCCCTTCGACATTCGGTTCCAGTCGAAGCTGAGTCAGTTGGCCGGGATCCCCCAGCCCCTTGGGTGGAGCCGCAAAGACAGCTCTTCCAACGCCAGCCAGCATGGCCAGCGCCAGGACTCCGACCGACAGTCGACAACAGCGGAACGCTCGATCGTGCATGGTCAGTTCCTCATGCCGCGGGGCAACGAACAGGTGGAAACATCAACGCGGGAATTGAACGGCACTGCGAACCTCCGCAATTGCCGTCCACTGATTTTGACGATTGGCAGGGTGCCAAGGTGTGACCTTGGCGAGTTCAGGAGAGCTATTTGAGGCAGGTTTACGTGCAAGCAGGTGGTCAACATATCGACACCCGCCGCTTTGTCAAGGTGTTGCGATCAAGTCGTCCTTGTGGAGGCGGCCAGTTTTTGAGGGTCGCACAACACGGTTCGGTCATGACTGTCGTAATGGTTGCAGCGGCCATCCCCAAGAGGTTTGGCGAGGCGGTCGGCGTCAGCCCCTGACTCCTGATGTGAAGAGAAGCGGAGTTGAGAAACGCTGAGAACGCAGAGATCGCGGAGAGTCCCAGAAGAAACGCTCCCGCAAAGCACCAATCTCAGCGTCCTCAGCGACCTCTGCGTTTCAAATCCCCTCAGCCTTGGAATTGGCAATGAGCCAGAGTGGTGATGCTCTTGAATCATGTCAGCGAGGCGATTCATGGGCGGACTCCTTACAATGTCACGGCCGTTGACCGTCGCGATTCACTCCCGAGACTCCATTGAACCATGACGACTCCCGACTCCAATGCCGAACAGTTTCATTCGCTGGGTGCCGCGCTGGATGCCCTCAAGGCCGGACGATTGGTCATTGTCGTCGATGCCGAAGAGCGGGAGAACGAGGGCGATTTCATCTGTGCTGCCGAATCCATCACGCCCGAGTTGGTGAGCTTCATGGTTCGGCACGGTGCCGGCGTGTTGTGTGTCCCACTCCTGCAAGAGACCGCCGACCGGCTGGGCCTTTCGCCCATTGTGGACAGTCAGAGGAACACGGCTCCGAATCAGACGCATTTCCTGACGCCGGTCGATCATTGCGACGCGGGGAGCGGCGTCAGTACCGAGAACCGCGCGAAGACGATCCTCGCGATGAGCCGCTCGGACAGCAAAGCCTCCGACTTCGTCCGGCCCGGCCACCTCAACCCGCTGCTCGCGAAGGACGGTGGCGTGTTGAGGCGAACCGGTCATACCGAGGCCACCGTCGATCTGATGCGTTTGGCGGGGATGACTCCCGTCGGCGTGTTGATTGAGATTCTGAGCGAGCACGGAACCGGCATGGCGGGCATCGACGAACTGCGGGCGCTGTCGCAGCGGTACGACATCCCGCTCATTTCGATCGAGCAGATCGTGCGACATCGCCGCCGCCGCGATCAACTCGTCAAGCGCGAGGCCGAGGTTCCCTTCGAGACACGCGACTACGGCCACTTCCAAGTCATCGCCTACTCGGTCCAGCATGAGGATCAGGAACCGGTGGCCCTCGTCTGGGGAGACCTCAAGTCGGTCCCGGCCCCGCTCGTGCGAGTTCACTCGTCATGCTTCACGGGTGACGTGCTCGACTCACTGCGCTGCGATTGTGGCGACCAACTCCACATGGCCATGCGCATGATCCACGCCGAGGGAACTGGCGCAGTCGTCTATCTGCCTCAAGAGGGGCGCGGCATCGGGTTGACGGCCAAACTCAAGGCATACCAGCTTCAGGACCAGGGCCTCGATACCGTCGAGGCCAATCACAAGCTCGGCTTCAAGTCCGACACGCGCGACTACGGCATCGGCCTTCAGATCCTGAAAGACCTCGGTCTGACCTCCGTCCGCCTCCTGACCAACAACCCGCAAAAGGTGAACGCCTTCCCCGGCTTTGACCTGACGCTCGTCGAGCAAGTCCCGATCATCGCTCCACCCGAAAAGCAGCGCGAACAATACCTCGCCACCAAGCGAGACAAGATGGGCCACACGCTGCCCGGCGGAACCAAGCCGCATGAGGAAGCGAAGTAGGCGACGCCGCATGGCAAGCATGAGCTTTTCGTCAGCAACCACGTCGCAGCGTTCCCGCTTCCGATTGCGACCGCTCAAACCTCATTCAAGCGGCCGTTCGAGTCGCCGAATGATTTGGTCTCGACGCCGAAGCGGTTAAGCATGGTCACGAAGAGGTTCGACATCGGCTGGCGATCCGCCTTGTTGAAGCGGCCGGGGGTGAAGGTGCCTCCGCCGTGTCCGGCCAGGATGACGGGGAGGTTGTCGTGGGAGTGGCGGTTGCCGTCGGCGATCGCGCCGCCGTAGACGATCATCGAGTTGTGCAGCAGCGATTTGCCATCGACATCTTCGATCTTGGACATCTTCTCCAGGAAGTTCGCGAAGCAGGTGAGGTAATACTTGTCGATCTCGGCCACCTTCTTCACCAGTTGGGGGTTCCGCTGGTTGTGAGTGAGATAGTGGTGTCCTTCCGGGATGCCGATTTTCGGGAACGTCTTGTTGCTGCCGTCGTAGGCCAGGAGCAGCGTGGCGATGCGGGTCGAGTCGGTTTGGAACGCCAGGATCAGCATGTCGTACATGAACTGCATGTACTCGGCGAAGTCGGGCGGAATGCCGACCGGAGTCTGAGCATTGGTCTCGGGCAGGCTCTTGATTTGCTCGGCCGCCTTGAGCCGCTTTTCCATTTCGCGAACGACGGTCAGATACTCGTCGAACTTGCGCCGGTCCTGCGCACCGAGCCGTCGTTGCACGTCGCCGGTCTCTTCCAACACAAAGTCCAGGATGCTCCGTTCCGACTCTTGGCGAATCGCGAAGTTCTTCTGCCGATCCCCGTTTTCACCGGCTCCAAACAACCGCTCGAACACGAGTCGCGGGTTCGGTTCGGGACTGACCGGCGTCGTGGCGGAACTCCACGCGAGGTTGTACTGATACGCGCAGGCGTAACCGGAATCGCAGCCGCCGGAGTTTCGCACGACATCCGACGACAGTTCGAGCGACGGAAACCGGGTGAGGTGTCCCAGCTTCTGCGCCGCGACTTGATCGACGGAAACGCCGACGTGAATGTCGCTGCCCGCCGTCTTGCGAGCGCGTGCTCCCGTGAGGAACGTGGCACTGGCTCGCGCATGGTCTCCCGCGCCGTCGCGTCCGGCGGTGGCGTGTTGATGGTCGAGGCCGCCGATCACTTGGAAGTGCGGCTTGAGCGATTCGAGCGGTGACATGCTTTCGTTGAGCGCGAAGTCGTCGCTGGGAAACCAATGGTCCTGCTGCACGCCGTTGGGGATCGACATGAACGCCATTCGCAACGGCGCTCCAGTGGCCGTCGTCGCCAATCCCGGCGCGGCCTTGGCGAGCGGGTCGGCCCATGCCGACCGAGCCATCAAAGACGGCAGCGTCGGCAGCGCGATCGACACTCCCACGCCGCGCAGGAATTGACGGCGACTCAGCGCCAGTGCTCGTTGCTCGGAGGTGGCTGACTTTGAACTCATGGTTTTGTCCTTGCGATAAACGGCAACAGATAAGTCACGTCCCCACCGACCTCGCGTCGGTGGAACGATGATTGGCGACTAGAACCGCAGCCGCTGAACTGGCCCGCCCCCGCTGAGCTTGTCTCGGTGGAGCGATGATTTGTCACTCACGGCGTTTGTAGTTGCCAATCACGGCTCCACCGAGGCAAGCTCGGCGGGGGCCAATTCTTCATTCGTCGTCTTTTCTAGTTCCCAATCATGGCTTCCACCGAGGCAAGCTCGGTGGTGAGCCGACTCAAAATCAAAACTGCACAACGCCCTCGCTGACGCTTCGGGTTACTTAACTCCCGGAGTTCGCCAGTCTGGCGGGATTGCGTTGCTTTTGGAACGGGGCCGATTCGATCACGCCTTGAATGAGGACGCTGAACTTGCCGCCGCTGTCCGCGAGCCGTCGCACGATCACATCGAGCGTTTGCTCGTCGGTCGCTTCGAGGCCGCGGCCCAAGGCGTAGGTCAGCATCTTCTCCGTGACGCAGCGATAGAAATCGGTCGCGTGTCGCTCGCGCAGAATCTTCTTCAACTCGCGAATATCCTGAAACGTTTCGCCTGTGATCAGCTTCCCGGAGGCGTCGATTGGTTCCTTCTTTTCCTGATCTCGCCACATCCCCAGCGCGTTGAAGTTTTCCAACGCGATGCCGAGCGGGTCCATGCGGGAATGGCACGAAGCACACAGCGCCGACTCGCGATGCGCGGCGAGCAGTTCGCGCAACGGAGGCTCGCGGCCCGCGAACTTCTTGGCCGATTCTTCCAGATCGGGGACGCCCGCCGGCGCTGGTGGGGAAGGTGTGCCGAGAATGTTTTCCAACACGAACAACCCGCGTTTGACCGGCGAGGTTCGCGTCGGGTTCGATGTGACCAACAGCATCGAAGCCTGAGTCAACACGCCACCACGCGGGCTGCCTTCCGGCAGCTTGACGCGGCGCATCTCGTTGCCGCGAACGTTGGGGATGTCGTACAGCGCGGCGAGCTTTTCGTTCACGAACGCGTAATCGCAATCCAACAGTTCGAGCAGGCTGCGGTCTTCGTGGACGATGTATTCGACGCTCATCTCGGTCTCGCGCCGCATCGCTCGCCGCATGTCTTCGTCGAGGCGGTCGGAGATCGCCCGCAGTTCCCCGAAGCGTTTGCGAATCTGCTCGTCTTCCGGCGAGAGAGTTCGACCAAACGGCGCTCGGCGGCGATCGCGAAATTGTGCGCGCAACTTTTCGTACTCTTCCTGATAGCCGAGCACCACGATCGGATCGACGGAGACTTGCGTCACGTCGCGTGTCCGCAGCCATTGCCCAACGAAGTTGCGAACGAACTCGCCCGACCGCCGGTCGCTCATCATCCGCCGCACTTGTTTTGGCAACTGCTGACGCAACTCGCCCGCTTCGGCCAGGCGAATCAACTCCTCGTCCGGCATCGTGGACCAGAAGAAATACGACAGCCGCGACGCCAGCGCGAGTTCGTCGATCAATGAGAACGGCCCGTCGCCCGATGTTGAGCCGCTCGATTCCAACCGAAACAGGAATCGTGGCGACGCCAACACCGCGACCAGAGCGTGCGCGACGCCCGCCTCGAAGGTCTTGTCGGGCTGTTGATAAACACTCTCCGCCAGTTTCACGAGCCGATCAACAGTTGCTGGTTCGACGTGACCACGGAACGCGCGGGTCGCGAACTTCCGCAGAATCTCCTCGGAATACTTTCGTCGGTCATCGAGCGATGTCGGCGGTTCCTCGCGCGGGAAGAAGCTGCCGTAGTTGCGCGGATGAACCAGCCTCTTCGTCCCCTGCGGCCCTTCGATCCGCACTGAGTTCACCTCGAACGACGCGCTGGTCGCTTCCTTGCCAACGGCGACCAGAGCCTTGTCTTCGGATTCGGCGGGAGTGGGCAAGGGGATCAACTCAAAGGACAACTCGTGATCCCCGGATTGCCAATCCTCCGTGAAGGGAAACCGAAACATTTTGTTTTCGTCCCAGCCGTATTCGTGCTGGCTCCGCTCTTGGCCGTCGATGCGGAAGACGATCGTGTAACGCGACGGATCGAAATCGAACGAGCCATGCAGCTTGACGGCGAGATGCACGTCGTACTTCCCCGCGTCCTCAATTTTCACGGCACGTTTCACCGTCGCGGTCTTCTTCGACGACATCCGATCGCCGCTGACCTTGCCATCGCTGTCGCGGAAGTCGTTCCCCGAAAACTCTTGCTGCGGGATGACCCACGTCACGCGCGGAACCGTCTGGTCCACGATCGTTTGAGCCGCTCGTAGATATTTCTCCATCAGTAGCGGCGAAAAGCTGAGAGCGTCGCCGACGTTGTCGAAGCCGTATCCAGAATCGTCCGGCGGAAAGACGAGCGCCGCATCGAACTTGATCCCCATCAAGTCATCGACAGTGTTGTCGTACTCGCGGCGATTGAGCCGCCGCACACCGATCCGCCCCGGATCAATGTCATGCGGATTGATTCCAAACGCCTCGAACTTGATCCAGTTCGCGATGGTCTCGATTTCCTCGGCGCTGGGCCGAGGCTCGCCCGCTGGCGGCATCGTTCCGGCCCGCAAGTTCTTGAGCACCTTCCACCACAAATCGCGTTGCTTGATCGCGTCGCCGCTTGTGGCGAATTGATCGAGCGTGAGATTCCCCTCCGTCGTCGCCTTGCCGTGACAGTCGTAGCAATACGACTTCAGCAACGGCTGCACTTGTTGCTCAAACCGAGACGGCTCCGGCGGAGCGGCACTGCTCGCGGTGGCCGACAACAGCATCGCCATCAAGGCAAGCACGCTGCCAAAACGGACTCGATGAATCTTGATGATTGAAGCACGCATTGGGCGACGCTCTCGCGGGCAGTGAAAGGCATGATGGTGGAACAGTCGCGGCTCTTCCCAGTTTCAAAGTAGGGTGGGACAAGCTCGCTTCGAGCGCCGGCCCACCCTGACAAACCTTCGAGAATTGCTGGTGGGCCGGCGCGGCGAAGCGCTGCTGGTCCCACCCTACATGTTGTGCAACTTCAAACTGGACGGAGCCGTGGTGGAACAGCCCCAAGCTACCGTAGAATCACTCGCGCCGCCAATGGCTTGGCCATCCATCGGCCACACGTTCGTTCTCCACTGATGTCGGTTTCGTCTCAAAGCAGGTGAACTATGTTGCGACTCTCGCTGGCAGGTCTGGTCGTTCTTTTCGCTCAATGGCTCGCCGCTGCCGAGCCGCAAGCGATCCTGTTGTGGCCGAACGGCGCACCCGGCTCCGAAGGGAAGACGACGGACGAAGTTGTCGAGAAGACGGCGTCGGGAGAACGCAACGTGACGGGGATTCACAAGCCGTCCCTCACGCCGTACTTGCCCGACGCAGGTAAAGCCAACGGAGCGGCCATCGTGATCGCACCGGGAGGCGGACACAGCAAGTTGTGCGTCGATCACGAGGGCCACAACCTCGCGCGGTGGCTCGCCGAACATGGCGTCGCGGCGTTCGTGCTGAAGTACCGCCTGTCGCGTGAGCAGGACTCGACCTACACGCTCGACGGTCACGCCGTGGGAGACATGCAGCGCGCGATTCGACTGGTGCGACAGCGAGCCGTCGAATGGCACGTTGATCCGCAGAAGGTCGGAGCACTCGGCTTTTCCGCCGGCGGAGAACTCGTGTTTCTCGCCGCGATGCACGAGGGCCAAGGGAACCCCGCCGCCACGGACGAGATCGAAAAGCAAAGCGGTCGCCCCGACTATCAGTGCCTGATCTATCCCGGCAAGTCGAGCCGGATCACCGTGGCCAAGGACATGCCGCAAGCCTTCCTCGTGTGCGGCTACGGAGACCGCCCAGACATCTCGCACGGCATGGCCGAGGTCTATCTCAAGTTCAAAGACGCGGGCGTCCCCGCCGAACTCCACATCTACGCCGCCGCCGGCCACGGCTTCGGCGTCCGAGACTCCAACCAGGGAGCCGCCGCCCGCTGGCCCGCGCGCCTCGAAGAATGGCTGGCCGACAGAGTCCTCAAAACGCCGAACTCCCGCTGACAACCGGCACCCCATGCCATTGGAAACAGGTTCCGCCATGAATGAATCCCGCCGACCACGGACGATCGCACTCGGGCTGCTCGGCGCGGCCCTCGGGGGAGGCGTCGGTTACTTCGCCTTCTTCTGGGCCGCGCGACAGGGCTTCTACGCACTCATCCTCCCGCCCGCGCTGCTGG
>JAYUFF010001083.1:0-8459 GCA_043738825.1 Schlesneria sp. | reverse complement strand
AGCCGACTGCGCAGTCGATCAATTTCCTCGTTAAACGGCGTTCCGACCGGAGCCGCCGGTAATGTGATCTGCGTGACCTTCAGCATCTTGGCCAGCCGGCAAAGGCCGTCAAACACCTCTTGCGGCACGTCATCGCTGACACAAAGTCCGACGGGAGTCAGCCGCGTCATTTCGCGGTATTGAGTGAAGAACCGATCGGGAGCCGCCGCCACTTGCGACGGCTTCAGATGTTCGGATTTCTCATCCATCCACAGTTCGATCTTGTCGTAACCGAGGTCTGCCAACTGCTGACAGGCTTCGGGCAAACTCTTGTCCTCGAAACATCGTGATGAGGCGGCAACGAACACTGTTCACACTCCCTTGCATCCAATGAAACTTTTCCCGCACGCAATCAGGCGAGCGGCAGGAAATAGTCTGCCCGATAACACCAATCCGCAGCGTGAGCGAGGGTCTCCGGTGACATTCCCTCGCTCACGCTTCGGATTGGTGTGGGTAGAAAACTTTCCGCCGTTCGTCAAACGAATCGAGCGAACCCAATTCGACACTTGCGACGGGATCGACATCTCATGATCGGCCGCGAAACACAACTCCCAATCAGCCCGTGACTTGTTGCATCATGTTTGCCAGTCACTCGGTAGCGGAAGTGGGCGGTAAGTTAATCCGATTGGGCAGTTTCTGCAAGAACCGTCGGTTGTTCTTGTGGCAAGGATTCTGTCAGACCTGCGGAATGTTCGCATTCTTCCGGTCAAAACGCCGATACAAGCAGTCGAACAGGATGGGTCAGAGCGACCATCGAGCGAGCCGTCTTTCGGGGGATGTCACATGCAGTTCAGATCAAGTTGGGGACTGATGGTTGTAGTTGCGGTCACCGCCGCCTTGGGATGTTCTCAATCCCGGCCGACGATTCGCGGCCAGTCGCCGGCAGCCGCTGGCTGGCAGGGACAGGGACCGATCATCGGTTCCGCGTCCGGATACGGTCAGTTCGTGCATGGCGACCATTTGCCGGGCTACGGCAATAACGCAGACGCTTTCAAAGCCAAGCACAGCCATCACGACTTCAACATTGCCCCTGGATTCCAAGACAACAATTTTGGCTATGAAGGCGGATACTACGCCGGGCCGGAAGGCTACTACACCGAACACGATCGTTCCTACACGGCCGACGGTGGTGGAGGTGGTGGCTGTCCACATTGCCAAAACGGTCAAGCCTGCCCGAGTGACGGGTGTCCTCATTGTGGACATGGTTGCCGGGGCATGGCGGGAGGTCTTGGTCACGGATCGAACGGCTTTCCGACTCACTATCAGACGTATCAATACAACTGGCCACAGAACCAAGTCTACCCCTCCAACCAAGTGCCCGCCGGAATGGTGCAGTATCCGTACTACACGTTTCGCGGCCCGACCGACTTCTTTATGAAGTAAGATTTTTCGGTGATTGAGTCTCATCGACTGTCACAGCCCGCGCGATCTCGCGCGGGCTGTTGGCATTGAAGCCTGACGCGCAAGCGAAGTGATGTCGAGCAGATCCTTCGCTCGCGCGTCAGTCAGGCTTCAATGGCCGCGTGAATAATTCGAGTCCGCCTGATTCGTCACGTGTCGTTCTTCGGCAAGACTCGCCGCACCCTTGGGTGAGATGACGATTCCCGCGTTCGGTTGCAGCCGCTTTGAAGATCAGGATGCTGCTCAACCTTAATTTGGAGCGATTGGAGAGGATTTCTGGTCAAGCGTCTGTCAAACCTTGCCGATGATAACGATTAGCACGATTGCGCAGAGGTTGCATCGTGTCTGTCGCACATCTCAAGTCTCGGCAAATCACAGGTTCAGCATGGACGCACTCAACCCTCGATCGGAACGAACAGCTCGCCGCCCGATGATTCTGGCGATCCAGAGTCTCTCCGTGGCGACAGCCTCATCGCTGCTGTTATGGACAGCGGGAGGGGGCTTCGACGGGCCGCACCCAAAGCTGGCGTCGGCAGGGACGAAACTGGAGAAGACTGCGCATCCCTCGGCAACGAACATCGCGGTCGAGGTTCAGGAGCGGAAGGTCAAGCTGAACTACTTCAGTTCGCCGTGGGACAAAGTCTTCAACGATGTTGCCGAGGCAACCGGTTCGCAGCTCATTGCGGATCGAGTTCCCAAGGGACGCTTCAGCCGGCGCGATGCCACCGAATACACGCGGCACGATGCCGTGCGAATCATCAACAAAGACATCGAACCGCTCGGTTTTCGGCTGATTGAAAAGGGTGACTTCCTGGTTGTGATCGATCTGCCCTCGCAACGACCGCGTTACCAGCCGGTCATCGTGTCCAGGGAAGGTGGCGAGGAGAAGGTCATCGATCCCAACCAGGCACCGTCTCCCCGCGCACCGTCGTCTCCGTTCGAGCGTCGCGCCGAGACGATCACGAAACGAGACGGCTCAGCCACCGAGCCAGCTCGATCTGACACCCCGCACCGTGCCGAGCGCAAGCCGGTGAGACAGGTCTCGCACGATGATCCGGCGGCGGAACCGAATGTGCTGGCACCGCGACGAATCACCACGGCCGAGGCCACTGCGCCGGCACGGCTCGACGACGAGCCAGCGGCCAACGCGCAGGTTGTCTTTCGCCCGAGGCATCGGACGGTTGTCGATCTGTCGAAGCAAATCTATCGCACGCTCAAGCCTCGCTCGCAATTGGTTTCGCACGGACCGAACGGTCTGCCGGCGTTCCGCATCAGTTCGTTGGCGGCTGCTCAGAAGGGGGGAGCCAAGCCTCCACAGTCGGTTCGCAGTGGTACGAGCTTCACCATCGCCATTGACGAATCGAGTGACGAGTTGCTGATCGAAGGCCAGCGGGCCGAGTCCGATGCGATGCTCAAGCTGCTCCGCACGCTCGATCGTCCGTTCGATGTCGAGGATCCGATTCAAGTCGCCGCCAGTACGAAGTACGTCTGCCAGATTGCCCATCAACTGCCGGTCGAGATCGAACGGATTCGCGCTGCGAATCAACCCGGCGATCAGCCACGACAACCGGAAGCGGATGATCGCACCGGCTCCGAACCGCGCACGACGCGCTCGCTGATCCCGCCCTCACTGGGCGATTCGATCGGCAGCCTGAAAGGCGAAGTGACGATTGAATCGGTTGACGACTTGGGTGTGCTGATCCTGCGCGGCAACGAGAAGGATGTCGAGCAGGTGATGAAGGTCATCAAGGAGCTGGAGAAGCTCAGCGAAGCGACCTCGCCGCAGGTTCACCTGCTCTACTTGAAGAACGTCGATGCCGAATCGCTCGCCGAACTGTTGACGACTGTCTACGACCGGCTGACCAAGTTTGCCAACAAAGCAACTCAACCGCATCAGAGCGCCGCGATTCTGCCGATCACCAAGCCCAACTCGCTGCTCATCGTCGCTCCCGAAGCGGACCTGCAGGCCATTCTCGATCTCGCCGAGGAACTCGACCGGCCCGTCGATCCGCTGACCGAGTTCCAGGTCTTCCATTTGAAGACGGCCATTGCGGCGCAGGTGGAAGCACTCATTACGAAGTTCTACGCGGAACGCAAGGCCCTTGGCGCGAAGATCCTCGTGACCTCCGACGGTCGCTCCAATGCCGTCATCGTGCGGGCACAACCCCGCGACCTTGATGAGATTTCCGCGCTGATCAAGAAGCTGGATCGCGAGTTCAGCGAATCGATCAACCAATTGAAGATCTTTCCGTTGAAGAGCGCGGTCGCGACGGACCTGTCCGCCGTGATGAACGCCGCCATTCAGAGTGTGATTGCTCCACCGACATCCAGCTCGGGCGGCGGCGGACAGCAGGGTGGCTTGCAGGGCTTGAATCCCGGCCAGGTCGATGAACAGTTCAAGAGCGTCAAATCGACGGTGTTGGAATGGAAGCTGGGTGACCAACTCCTGAAGTCGGGGATGCTGGCCGACATCCGCATCACGCCCGATTCACGAGCCAACGCGCTGATCGTGTCGGCTTCCGAGCAGAGCATGGCTCTGATCGAGCAGCTCGTCAAACAACTCGACAAGCCGACTTCGACGGTCTCCGAAATCAAAGTCTTCACGCTGGCGAATGCCGATGCGGAACTGATGGTCACGCAGCTCAACAACCTGTTCAACGGTGGTCAGGCACAGGGTGGGGCGGGCAACCGCCAGAATCAGCAACTCGGCATCGCGCTGTCCGGAGCCGACGACGCCAGTTCGAGTCTGGTGCCGCTCAAGTTCTCGGTGGACAAGCGGACGAACAGCATTGTCGCGACCGGGTCCGCCGATGCGCTGCGGGTCGTCGAGGCGATCCTGCTCCGTCTCGACGAGAGCGATGTGCGAGCGAGGCAGACCGTGGTGCTGCGTCTGCAAAACAGTCCGGCCGTTCAGGTCGCGACCGAAATCAACCAGTTCTTCACCGCACAACGAGACCTCACACAGAGCGATCCCAATCTGGTCAGTTCGATCGAACAACTGGAACGCGATGTGGTGGTCGTGGCCGATACGGCGACGAACAGCCTGATCATCAGCGCGACCCCCCGCTACTTTGAAGACATCAAAAAGATGGTCTCCAAACTGGACGAGCCGCCGCGCCAAGTCATCATCCAGGCGCTGCTCGTTGAAGTGGAGCTGAGCAACACCGACGAGTTCGGGATTGAGCTGGGCTTCCAAGATTCACTGCTGTTCAACCGCAGTGCGCTGGATGCGCCCGTCATTTTGACGACGACCTCGACGGCAGTGAGTGGACAGCAAACGAGCAGTCAGACGATTACATCGCAAACGGGCCAACCCGGATTCAACTTCAACAACCCGTCTATTCCACTGGGTAACAATTTGAAAGGTTCATCCACCCTACCAGGATCGATTGCATCGCAGGGTTTGAGCAACTTCTCACTCGGTCGCGTCAATGGAGATCTGGGCTTCGGAGGTCTGGTGCTTTCGGCGGGTTCGGAGAATATCAATGCCTTGCTACGGGCACTCTCCGCACATCGTCGCATTCAAATCCTCAGTCGCCCGCAAATCCGAGCACTCGATAATCAGCAGGCCGAGATCTTTAGCGGACAAAAAGTCCCCACCATTACCGGTTTCACTCCGAATACAACGACAGGAGTCAACACTCCCATCGTCACTCCGAACGATGTCGGGGTTCAGTTGATCTGTATTCCCCGAGTGACCTCGGAAGGACAGGTTTTCATGCAATTGACGGCCCAGCGCAGCCAGTACCGAAAAGAAGGCGTGCCACTTTCGACGGACGCCACGGGAAAGACGATCAGCTCGCCGATTCTGGATATCAGCCGTGCCAATACTACGATCAGCGTTCAAACGGGTCAGACCGTGGTGATCGGCGGACTCATCAACACGCGTGATGAGTCGTTCACGAACAAGGTTCCTATTTTGGGAGACATCCCCCTGATCGGAACCGCATTTCGATTTGACTCGCGCAGCACGAAACGCGTGGAGTTATTGGTCTTCCTGACACCGCGTGTGATTGGCGGGGCCTGTGACGAAGAAACGATCAAAGAGGTCGAAATGGGTCGCCTGCACTACATCGAGAGTGAAGCGGAAGACATACACGGCCCGCTGCGAGCGCTCCCGGCCCCCGATCAAGTCTTCGACGACAAGGCCACTCCCTGGAATGGACCGGGCAAACTGGTTCCTGGCAGCACCGGCCCTGCGTTGAACTCCTCACCTCAGTTGCCTCCTCCGCCTGCACCCAAGCCAGACGACACCACCACCAACTCGCCGGTTATTCACGACCCGGCCGTTGCTCCGGCCGGTGTTTCACGCTTGCGGTACACCGAAGAGGACGACCAACCCTCGGTGGTTCAACAGGCCAAGGCCGAAAGGATCTCCTCAAAACCGCGCGGCCAGACCAAACCGCCGGCCAAATCCGGATTCAAAGGCTGGAGCAGTCGCGACTGACGAACGAGCCGCGCCGTGCTGAATTCTCACCAACCCGCAGCGTGAGCGAGGGCGTCAGGGAAACCAGCGTGGAATTGTCCCTCGCTCACGCTTCGGGTTAGTTTTGAAACCGTCTCTACGAAGCCCTAATCGGCGGGAGTTCTTTCATGTCGCTGACCTTACGAACGATGACCCGTCTGTTGTGCGGTGGCCTGTTGCTGACCTCGGTCGGCTGCGCGACGTTGCAGCTTCCGTTCGGCAAGGATCGAATTCAAAAAGCGTCCGCGCGCAATCCCGTCGTACAGATTGTGTGCATTTGGCAACCCTCTGAGGGGCGTGATCCCAGCGGGATGCCCTGCCGGGGCTTTGCCGGGCAGATCTTGTTTCTGGCAGGCCGCAATGCGCTGCCGGTGCAGGTCGAGGGAGACGTGCGGATCTATTTGTTCGACGACAAGGGAACTTCCGAAGAACAAGCGAAGCCCATCCATCAGTACGACTTCGACTCGGGTTCTTGGTCGGTCCACTTGACGAAGGGCACGCTGGGTCCGACGTACAGCGTGTTCGTCCCGTACACACGTCGCGGCACCTACGAAGCCAAATGCGCGTTGAGACTTCGTCTGAAGTCCGGTGACCAACCGGCGGTCTTCTCGGACATGGCGGCCGTTCCGTTGGACGGTCGCACGAAGAAGGCGGATGACACCGAAGTTCAGGTGCCCTCCGCCGAAGAGGCGAAGGCGACGACCGAAGCCGTCTCGCAAACCATGCGTCGGACTACGACGATCTCGATGAACGGTGAGACGGCGAAACCGAACACGAAGGGCGGTCGCCTGCCGACTGAATCGCTGGCCGCTCGTGCCGAAGGAGACTCGGGGCGCGTGCAGCTTGCCAACTACGAAGTGGGTGCCGAATCGAGCGACCCCGGTGCGCAGCGCATCGAACAACTCGAACAGCTCGTGCAGCAACTGCTCGAACAGCAGAACGGCCCAAAGCCGGGAGCTGTTCGACGTGAGGCACCGCCCCCCGCAGCTTCGGCGGCTCCCGACGAGTCGCTCGATCGCAATCGGCAGCGCATGATGCAGCCTGAGGCCAGTGAGGGGACCAGCGCCGCGCCGGCACCGCTGCCCTCGGATCACGTCACCCGGCATCCGCTCACCGATTTCGAGGACGACGACGCACCGCGACCGATCCGCACCGCAGCGCGACCCCGCCGCGAAGCCGTCTCGAATCATCCGCTCGCCACGCTCGATGAAGAACCGTCGCGCGGAGACGCGCCCGCGCGACCGACGAAGAAACCGCAGTCGCAACCCGTCATGCAAACTCGTGACGAGCCTTCACCCAGCACTCGCACCATCCGCGCGACCGAGCCGCCTGCGAGCGGAGAACGAAGCTGGAACGACGCCTTCGACCCCATCGACCCCGACGCCATGGAAACAACCTCGGTCGAAGCCGAAACGGCCCGCCGACAACGCCTCCGCGCCGCCCGCTGACGCGAGTAGAGAAAGTCGAACAGAACTGAACGTCAAGTCGCCAAGCCGCAACGTCACGATGGAAAAGTGAGAGTCGAGGCAGGGCCATCGCCTTGTTGAATCCGGGTAATGGGGGTGCCACGGTCACGGAGCTTCGACGTGGCCGTGCGAGTGGGCGATGGCTGTTCATGATCTCACGGCCACGTCGAGGACTCCGTGACCGTGGCACCCGTAATTCAGATTCAACAAGGCGATGGCCCTGATGCTTTCCCTTCCGTGAATTTCCGTGTTTTCCGTGGTGAATGTCCGGGCTAGAAACCTCAGTCCCTTGCAGCCAACGATGAGACGCAACCATGACGACTCTGAGAGAACTGACACGCCAGATTCACGAGCAGGAGACGGTGCTTCGTCAGGGAGGCGGTTCGGCTGGCCAGGAGCGTCAACGCCGACTGGGGCGACTCACCGCGCGCGAACGTGTGGAGGAACTGCTCGACAAGGGATCGCCTTTTTTTGAACTCGGCCTGTGGGCCGCGTGGGGCATGTATCCCGACTGGGGCGACATCCCGGCGGCCGGAGTCGTCACGGGGATCGGTACAGTGCATGGCCGACCCGTACTCGTGATCGCCAATGACGCGACGGTCAAGGCGGGAGCGATGTTCCCGCAGTCGGTGAAGAAGGTGCTGCGTGCCCAGCGCGTGGCGATGGAGTTTCGATTGCCTCTCGTTTACCTCGTCGATTCGTCGGGCGTCTTCCTGCCGCTGCAAGACGAAATCTTTCCCGATGAGGATGACTTCGGGCGGATCTTTCGGAACAACGCGGTCATCTCGGCGAGCGGCATTCCGCAGTATTCGGCCGTGATGGGGAACTGCGTTGCGGGCGGAGCCTATCTCCCCGTGTTGTCCGACACGCTGCTCATGACCGAGGGAAGCCAGCTCTATCTGGCCGGACCAGCACTGGTCAAAGCGGCCATCGGACAGACGGCCGATCCCGAGGAACTCGGCGGTGCCCGCATGCACGCCGAGATCAGCGGGACCGTCGATTTCCGCGAACCGGACGATCACGCCTGTCTGAAACGACTGCGGTCGCTCATCGAGTTGTTGCCTCTGTCGTCCAGCGTTCTTACTCCC
>JAYUFF010001082.1:0-3212 GCA_043738825.1 Schlesneria sp. | reverse complement strand
TCTGACTCACTTGGAGACCGGACTGCAAAAGGTCGTCGCGAGCGGTGCGACGGTACTGACCGGCGGCTCATCCGGTGGAGGGGCCGGGTTCTGCTGCCAGAACACTCTGCTGCGCGTCTCGGGGAAAAAATTCGTCACGGCGGCGGAGGCTCTGCAAACCGAGATGTTCGGCAACGCGTCGCTGATCGTGATCGCCGAGGCCGATGACGAACTGGTGGCCGTCACGCGGGCGCTCGAAGGGAATCTGACCGGCAGCCTCTATACGGCCAACGACGGCGCGGACGACGCGCTGCACGATCGCATTGCCCCCGTCCTGCGACAGAAAGTCGGACGCCTGCTCAACGACAAGATGCCGACCGGAGTGGCTGTTGTCCCCGCGATGAATCACGGCGGCCCGTTCCCCGCAACGGGACATCCCGGCTTCACCGCCGTCGGCATCCCCGCGTCATTGCATCGCTTCGCAATGCTCCACTGCTACGACGGCATCCGCCCCCATCGCCTCCCCGCCGCACTGGCCAACAAGAATCCCACCGGCTCCGTCTGGCGAATGATCGACGGCCAGTTGTCGCAGGGAGACGTGACATCGGGCGGCTGAGAATCAATGGACGAGTGCGAACTCGTTCGAGTTGAGAAGTGCCCCCGAATACATCGCCGCCACGATCTACACGCTGCTCGGCCTTCCTCCAGATGCCGAACTCCACGACACCCTCAACCGCCCCCATCGAGTCCTCCGCAGCAAACTGATTGAGGCATTCGTGACGTGATGGCAAACCAAGCCGGCAAATCGTGGTGTCTCACCGCCTCGACGTACCGTGATCACCTTCGTAGGATCGGTGCATGGCTTCTCGATCCAAAACAGAATCGTTTGTGACAGAGATTGAGCTGTTGCCAACAGGCAAGCAGGTGAAGAAGCTTCGTTCAAAGTTTGAAGCTGCGCGCCTGGTCTACAACGCGGCGATGGGTGAAGCTCGCAAGCGAATGCGGGAGTCGCGGGCGTGGCAGGCCACGCGCAAGATGCCCAAGGGAAAAGAACGCAACAGCGAGTTCAAGCGGCTCAAGGCACAGTTCGGGTTCCGCGAGTACGATCTGCATTCGTGGGGCAAACAATTCACCGCGAGTTGGATCAACCCACACATTCGCGCTCGGACAGTCGAGGCGACAATCACGCGGGCTTTCAAGGCCGCTGAGGAACACCTGCATCACCCGGATCGAAAGCATTTGCGCTTTCGGCGGAAGGGCGAGTTGCGTTCGGTCGAGGGGAAGACAAAGTCCTGTTGTCACTGGAAAGGCGATCGCATCGAGTGGGGTCGCGGGTTTGTGGTCAAGGCTCGGATCGAATCGAATGATCCCGTCCAACAACACGGGCTGACTGCGAAGGTGAAGTATGTGCGGGTTGTGCGTCGCGTAATTCGCGAACATGAACGGTTCTTCGCGCAGTTGGTGTGTGAAGGGAGCGCCTACCGCAAGGCGGCACATCAACCCGCAGAAGGGGTCGTGGGACTGGATGTCGGCACGCAAACCGTAGCCATCGTCGGAGAGTCGGTTGCGAGGTTGAAGTGCTTCTGTCCCGAAGTGGACCGCGGCGATAAACGGGTTCGCCGTATCCAACGTGCGATGGACCGTAGTCGGCGGGCAATGAATCCCATCAACTTCCGCGAAGACGGCGGAATTGCCGTTCCACCTCGCGGACAACGGCTGACATGGGTCTCATCACACGGTTATCAACGGTTACGAACCCGCCTGTCAGAACTGCTTCGCAAAGAGGCGGACCACCGCAAGAACCTGCACGGTCAACTGGTGGCGGAAGTATTGTCCTTCGGCAATGACGTGCGGTTCGAGAAGCTGCAATACCGTTCGTGGGCTAAGAAAGCCAAGCGTGACGGCAATCGGAAACGAAAGCGGTTTGGAAAGTCGGTCGGGCGTCGAGCGCCGGGCATGTTCATCGCTCGGCTGAAGACGGAGGCGGACAAGTGGGGTGCGCGGTGGGATGAGTTTCCCACACGCACGACCCGCTTGAGTCAGACGTGTCATTGCGGGCATCGCGCCCGCAAGACACTCGGTCAGCGAACGCACAAGTGCCCCAAGTGCGGTGCGTTCGCACAACGTGACCTGTACTCGGCGTACCTCGCAAGGTTTGTCGAGAACGGTACGCTCCACGCGGATCAGGCATCCAAGGCTTGGTCACGCAATTGTGCTGCTTTGGGGGCGGCGTGGAGTGAAATCAAGCATGCGAATGGCCTTCCGGCCAGCCTGGGCCTTCGGGACCGGGACAGAGCGGCTTGCTCCCAGAACGGCATACAGAACAGCGGTGAGGGCGTGGATGCTGTAACTCGCGGGAAACCGACGAGCGAGAGCCACGCAGAGCCGCTGGAAAAATGCCAGAGCATTGCGTTTTTCGCTGATGATGCGCATTCAACTTTCGCCAACGGTTCGGATTACAAGTCATCGGGTGCGGACAGCGGATGAATGCGGTGCGAGGCTCTGAATGAGCTTTATGTTGATGGGGCGTGCCAATATTTCGGAGTCTTCGGGAAAGCAGTGTCTTGGGAGGGTGATCCCGGTGTGAACGCTCAAGCAAGGCCACCCCGCGTTCGTAGAACACGGCAACGCTGCTGCCCCAGCCACCCCTGCCGCTTGACAAGACTCCAAATACGCCGACATCATTTCGCCCGCTTCGGTGAGCGACATCAAACGGTCAAGACTTACTGGTCCGCTTGGGGCTCACTTCACGGTTAGCTCGACTTTTGCCATTTCAACACTACCCAAACTACTTGGAACCCCGAGGGTTCTTTGCAGCGGCTTTGAGTTTTGCACACCCTCGGTAAATCGCGGGTGTGCAAATAATCAAATACTACCCAGATTCCCGTTGATTTCATTTTGCGGCGGTTGGTGAGCTTGGCAAAAGTCGAGGTTAGGACACTAGGCACGCGTCATGAAACTCACAGAAGTCCAAGTTCAGCCGTGGCACACGTTAGTGGCCACTTTTTACATCTGCGAGTCCTGCTCCCGCGTCGATACCGATATAAAGCGAACGATCGATGGGTCAATCTGCAAGCATTGCGGCGCACTGAGTCCTCGAGGGGCGAAATCGCATTTCGGACTGAACTCAATCGTCCTAGTGCCCTGTCAGGTCTTGATTTTTGGGTAGAGCCGCTTGAGTCTGACTCGAGCGTCTTCAAGTTGAAAGTGCCAGTCGATGCCGCGTTGTTTGG
>JAYUFF010001081.1:0-8464 GCA_043738825.1 Schlesneria sp. | reverse complement strand
GGCCGCGACGCGTGAATGGCCACGATCGAGTCGGGCTTGTCGATCCGCATCCACGGCGTCTTGCGGCCCTTGATGAGTTCAAACTTGATGCGCGTCGTCGCCTTCGTCTCGGCGGCGGTGCCGGTGAATTCGGTGTCTCCCTGACTCGCATGCACATCGCCCATGCAGAAGAGGGCACCAGGATGAAAGACCGGCAGGTGAATGCGATGGCCGGGGGCAACGTCTCGAATGTCGAGGTTCCCGCCCCACTCCCCCTGCCCATCGAGACTGGTCGTCACCTCGCGATCCGGGCAGACGCCGAGTGTGCCAATGAATGGCGTGATGGGCCACGTGATCTTGTCGCTGAAATGCAGAGTCCCGTCGCGCGTCGTGCCGCTTGAGCCGGGTGTGTGCTTGAAAATCTTCGTGGTGTACTCGCCGGAGAGTTCCGGCCAGCGAGTCGATTCCCCCAACGGACCTCGTCGCGGCCCGATGGCGATCCACGAGTAGTCATCGACGAGAATGTCCTCGATCGTGACGACCAGCGTGTCTCCCTTCTCGGCCCCTTCGACGAAGATCGGCCCCGCGATCGGATTCGCCAGCGGAGGCATGCGGTCAAACCCCGGCCGCTTCCCCGGAACCGCCTTGTCCTCGATCGACTTGAAGAAGCCGGTGCTGGCGTCATAGGTCTCGATCTCGAAGCTCTCGCCCGGCTGGACTCGCAGCAGCGGCTCGTCTCGGAAATCGAAGGCGTACTTGCGGGCTTGTTCGCGTTGAATGCGTTGCATGGTGGGATGTGACTCCTATTGAAAAACCTAGTAAGAACGGAGGCACAATAGCTCTCTCGGTTGACCGAATGAAGTCAACCCAGAGTACGATCAGCGACCCGTCTTGAAGACAGAACTACTGACTTGTCACTTGCTCTACGATGACGAGTAGAATCTATCGCGGCGAGAATCGAACCACTCGCATTGAGGGACATGACCATGAGAGCATCTGCCTTGATCACCCTGCTTGCCCTAGCGTGTTCGGGCTGCACGTACAGGTACAGAATTGAAATCACTGGAATCATCACATCAGAGGGTGGAAAGCCACTCCAGGATGTGAAGGTATCCGTAGGACGTGACGAACCGGGGATGACAATCAAATGGTCAGGACCGGATGGTTCATTCACGAAACTCACACTTCAGTTGGCCGACGGGGAATTCCGTGATGGCCAATTGCCGTCACGTTTTTTGTGGTTATCGAGAGACGGATACGAAGACTTCAAGATCGACGTGAGTCCCAAACAAAAGCCAAAGTCTTACTCGGATGTGCAGAAGCTGCATTTGAAGGTTCGTCTCAAAGCCAAACAGTGAGCGAGTCGCGATCCAAGGTCGCGACGATGGAGCCGCCTCGTGCGACTCGGTATCTTCCCGGCAGTTCGTTCGTCACACCTCGGGAGGTTCATCCATGATTCGTGCTTTGCTGGCGGTCGGTCTCTGTTTGTGGGCGTCTTCGTCGGTCCTCGCCGGTGCGGGCGACGGGCGGCTCGACATTTACTTCATTGACGTGGAGGGAGGAGCCGCGACGCTGCTCGTCACTCCGGCGGGCGAGTCGCTGCTGATCGACTCGGGTTATCCCGACAATGGCGGCCGCGACCGAGACCGCATCTTGGATGTCATCAAGAACGTGGCGAAGCTCGATCATCTGGATCATGCCGCCGTGTCCCACTGGCATCTGGACCACTACGGCAACCACGCGGCTTTGGCCGACAAGATCAAGATCAACAGCTTCTGGGACCGGGGCATCCCCGAGTCGCTTCAAGAGGACAACAAGTTCGGCGAGCGAATCGTCCTGTACCGCGCGGCGTCTCAGAACCAGAGCAAGACCGTCAAGGCGGGCGATGAGTTCACGCTCCAATCCTCCACGATGCCACTGCGCATCAAAGTCGTCACCGCTAGCGGCGAGGTGATCCCGAACAACGGCCCGCCGAATCCGTTTGCCTCGCAGCACAAGCCGCAGGCCGACGATCCGACCGACAACGCGAAGAGCGTCAGTCTGCTGTTCTCGTTCGGCAAGTTCCGGTTCCTGACGTGCGGCGATCTGACCTGGAACACTGAAGCGAAACTGATGACTCCCAATAATCCGGTCGGTCAGGTCGATCTGTTCATGGTGACGCATCACGGACGGGAAGATAGCAACAACCCGGTGATGGTCCTCGCCCTCGACCCGCGCGTCTGCGTGAGCTGCAACGGCCCGACCAAGGGCGGCGCGCCCGAGACCATTGCCACACTGAAGCAGATCAAATCGCTTCAAGCGATGTACCAACTGCACCGCAACGTGAAGCTCACCGAAAACGAACAGGCTGCGCCCGAGAACATTGCCAACTCGGCCGAGACCGCCGACTGCCAGGGCGTCTGGATCAAAGCCTCGGTCGCGAAGGATGGAGCCAGCTACACGGTGCAGGTCGGAATGGAAGGCAAACCACGGACGTTTGAGACAAGGTGAAGGACGGCCATCAGCTTTTCAGCCGTCAGAATTCGGCAACGGCTCGTTCCCGCGCTGTGCGTGGGAACGAGCAACGTTCGTGATCGCCGCTCTCAAGAAGAAGTTAGGCGGTTAAGGGAGCACCGATGGGCGCAGAGGATGACATTGGGTTGCGGCTGAGCGCACAACGCGCGTTGCTCAATCACGTCACGCCGACATTGCGCGCCGTTTCGCTGGATACTGATGCCGAACAACATTGGGTTTGGGCGAGATTCATCTTTGATGGCGATCCGAGTGAATCTGTTCGGGATGCGGTGACCTGTGCGAGCACTGAGATCATTGCGGACTATCCCGAGGGCTGGAACATTGCTGAAGAGTTTGTCGTTTGCCCCGCCTCCTGCAAGATGGAACACCGTCGCTTGTTGGTGTATCACCGCTGCGAAGATTCCTTGATCGCAGACGCCTAACTACCGGTTCCACCTGAATGGCTGATCGGGCGACTTTTTGAAACAGCGGTTCTTCGCCACCGCCGTGTTAACCGTGACAATCCACTGAATCTGTGAATCGCGAGAAGGAGTTCCAGTGGCTCTGCTGATCGGCATGGATGAAGCGGGCCTGGGGCCGAACCTCGGGCCGTTTGTGGTGGCGGCCACGGTTTGGGAAGTGCCGTCGCCAGCCAGCGGCTTCGATTTCTGGACGGCGTTTGAGCAGGTGCTGACACGTGCGCCGAGTTCGTGCGATCCGCGATTGCACGTCGCCGACTCGAAGCAGGTGTTTCAACCGGGACGCGGGATCGGGTCGCTCGAACGCGGCATCGGGTCGGCGCTGCGGTTGTGCGGAGTGGAAGCCGCCACGTATCAAGCGCTTTGCGCGGCTCTGTCTGATCCCCTCGCCCCCCGCCTTGGGGGGGAGAGGGCTAGGGTGAGGGGGGCGGATGAACGAGTGACTTCCAATCTGAATGACAACGATGAAGAGCGACCGATTCAGCTTGGCGACGAAGAACAGCCCCCTCACCCTAACCCTCTCCCCGCAAAGCCGGGGCGAGGGGACAGGAGTTCGGCGTTGAGAGTTGCCCCCGCTGCACGATCGTTGTTCGATGACGGCGAACTCGCAGAGGCGGGGATTGCTGAGCCGAGCTGCGACGACGCGCCGCCGTGGTACGACGAAGAGGGCCTCGCGCTGCCGGTCGAGTCGAGTGACGAGAGCCTCGTCGAACCGTGGCGGCGAATCTGTAAGCGGCTTGGAGTGCGGCTCGTCGCCATCCGCACGGACGTGGTGGAACCGAGCCGTTTCAACCGGCTGGTTCGTCAGTACGACAACAAGGCCGCCGCAACCTCGCGCATCGCGATGAACCTGCTGCGTGGCCTCTGGCATCCCGACGACAAGGTCGAAGCGCTCGTCGTGGCCGACAAGCATGGAGGCCGCAATTTCTACAAGCCACTGCTGACGGAAACGTTTGACGGCGCGACGGTCCACATTCAAGAAGAGGGTGCCGAACGAAGTGTCTATCACGCCGGCAACGGCGAGCTGCGGTTTCAGCCTCGCGCCGAGGAGCACGGCCCGGTGGCGATCGCCTCGATGACGGCGAAGTATCTGCGTGAGTTGGCCATGCACCAGTTCAACCGCTTCTGGCGCGAGCGGCTGCCGGGCCTGAGGCCGACGCAGGGCTACCCGCTCGATGCGAAGCGGTTTCGCGCGGAGATCGCGGACCTGCAACAGAGCCTCGGTATTGCGGAAGATGTCCTGTGGCGCGAGCGATGACCGCCTGCGAGCGGATCAGCATGACCCGATGTCGTCCTCGTTTGCGGATGGCTGTTTGGTGCGGCGAAAGCTAGAATCCCGCCCCTTGAATGGTCATGCGGCAGACTGGATTAACAGGGCTGTCGGCCGTGACTTGAACGTACACCTCGTTGAGAATTTGGTGCGGAATGACGAATCGAACACTGCGAGTTGGCCTGGTCGGTGCGGGTGACAACACTCGCAAGCGGCACATCCCCGGATTGCGAGCCGTGCCGGGAGTCGAACTGGTGGGCGTCGTCAATCGCACGGCGGAATCGACCGCTCGGGTGGCGCGAGACTTCAGCATTCCGAAGCAGTACTCGAACTGGCAGGAGTTGGTCGATGACGACGCGATCGACGCGGTCGTCGTCGGGACGTGGCCAAACCTGCATTGCGACGTGACCTGCGCCGCACTCGCCGCCGGCAAGCACGTGCTGTGCGAGGCACGGATGGCTCGCAACGTCGCCGAATCGCGCAGGATGGTCGCCGCCGCACAGGCTCATCCCGACCGGATTGCGATGCTCGTCCCCAGTCCGTTTGGACTGGAGTGCGATGCCGAGGTCTCCCAAATGCTGCGCCATGACTTCCTCGGCGAACTGCGTGAGGTGGTCGTGATCGGGGCCGACGATCAGTTCCACGACTACACCAAGTTTCTGCACTGGCGGCAGGACTCCGCGATCAGCGGCGTCAACATGCTGTCGCTCGGCATCCTGCACGAAACGGTGTCGCGCTGGATCCCGCAGCCGACGCGCGTCCTCGCGCAGACTCAAACGTTTGAGCCTTCGCGGCCGAATCCCCACGGCGACGGCGACCTGCGCGTGACGGTTCCCGACAGCGTGCATGCGCTGACCCAATATGCGGGCGGCGCGAGCGGCATGTACCACTTCAGCGGCATCACCGTCGCCGGACCCGGCAAACAGATTCATCTGTACGGATCACGCGGCACGATCAAAGTCATCTTGGGCGAGCACGATCAGGTCCACGTGGCCCGCATCGGCGACAAGCAGCTTCGTCAGGTGACAGTCCCCGCCGAATCGCTGGGGGGCTGGCGCGTGGAGGCCGAGTTCGTCGGCGCGATCCGGGGCGACGAGCCGGTCAAACGCACCGACTTCGCGGCGGGACTGCGCTACATGGAGTTCACCGAAGCGGTCGCCCGCAGCGCGACGAACGATCAGGCGATCGCGTTGCCGCTGGCCGATTGACGACTGTCGTCCCGCCGTTCCATCGGCGAGACCTCCGGTCGGCGGAGCGACCGGACTACAGTCAGGCGAGCGGCAGGAAGAGTCCTACCGAAGATCGAAGCCTGACGCGCCAGCATCGAAGCCTGACGCGCCAGCATCGAAGCCTGACGCGCCAGCGAAGCATTGAGTCACCAAGTCTCCTTCGCTGGCACGTCGGGCTGCTATGGGTAAGCTTGGCTCTCCGCCATCCGTGTTGATTCTCGTGGCGAATGAGCCGCAGGGCGCTAGCCCCGGTTGAAATTCGCCACAACCGGGGCTAGCGCCCCGCGGCTGATGATGGACATCCAACACAAATGGCGGAGAGCCATAGTCAATTCCATCCAGACGCCCCTGCCACCGGGACAAGCCCCGTGGCGGGAAAGCGAACTCTTGCCGCTCGTCTGGCCGTGCGAATCGCGCTGGGCGAGCCGCGATCAGTTGGCGTCGGAGTAGACCTTCGTCACTTCTTCGCGGACGACCGGTTCGGTGAGGCCGCCGCCGGTCATGCGAACCTTCATCCGGTGGCTGCCTTCCTCGATCCCCTTGACGTGAATCTTGTAGACCGCCTGACCGCCGGGGGCCACTTGATCGAGCGACTTGAACAGAATCTGGCGGCCTTCGACGATCGCATCGACGGGAGCCTTGGCTGTGATCAGTTCCATTCCGGCCGGCAGTTCGCAGGCGATCGACACGCCCGATGCGGGCTTCGAGCCTTCGTTGCGGACACGGATTTCGTACATCGTTTCGACGCCCGTTTCGACGGGATCGTCGAGGTCCACCAGTTCCATCGTGAGCGACGCCACTCCATCGACCTTGGTCTCGATCTTGGCTTCGGCTCGCACGCCCGAGTCGGACAGCACGGCCACGGTGTGAGCGAAGTCACCCAGCGCGGTCGCGTTCAGTTCGCAAGTCACCTTGGCGTTCTGGCCCGGTTCCAGCCGACCGACGAACCACTGCACGCTCTTGGTCGAAGCGTCGTACTTGCCACTCTTGTCGGCCGAGACGAACTTGAAGCCTTCCGAGACCACCTGCGAGACGCGGATGTTGTTGTTGGCCACGCTGCCGTCGTTGGTGACGGTCAGTGTGTACTTGGCATTGCGGCCCTTGTACCGCAAACCCGGTCCATCGACGGCGATCTTCAGGCTCGGCGCGATGACGTTCATCTGAGCCGAAGCCGTGCCGCCCGCGTCCGAGCTGGAAGTGGCCGTCACGCTGATCGACTGCGGACCACCCTTGATGGCGGACAGGCCGAGTCGCACCGTGCGGGTTTCGCCCGGACCGATCGAGCCGACTTCCATGACGAGCTTCTCGCCGCGCGAGCCGTGTTCCAAACCTTCGGACAACTTCGCTTCGACCTTCACGTCGTGAGCCGTCCCCGTGCCTGGATTCGAGACCGTGATGAACTGCGACGCGGGATCACCCAGCATCAGTTCGTTCGGTCCCTTCAACGCGACCTTGAGCATCGGCTCTTCGACCTTGAACGAGGCCGCCGCCGCACCCGTGAATCTCACCTGAGCCGTCGCACCCAGATCGCCTCGGCGACTGGGAATCAGCTTCACGATGATTTTGCGTTCGGTACCCGGAGCAATGCTGTCGAACGACCAGGTCAGCTTGTCGGCGGAAGCGGCTGGCTTCGGCTCGGCACTGGTCAGTCGAACCGTCGTGGGGAAGACGGCATCGACGGCGACCTGGCTCGCCGCCACGGAACCACTGTTCTTCACATGCAGCTCGACCTGACATTCCTGTCCGACGTTGATGTCACCTTTTTTCGTCCACTCGATCGTGACCTGAGGCGTCGTCGGACCGGCCTCGGCCGATGCGGAAACGGCACGACCCGCCGGAGACATGGGTGCTCCGCCAGCCTTCGCGGGTGGAGTCGAGGGAGCATCGGCGAGGTGATCGAAGTCGGGCATCGGCGGTGCGGAACCGCGCGGCGACTTGACCTCAGTCCGGACTTGTTGAATGTGTTTCTTTTCGGAGGAGCCGGCGGCCTTGTCGTACGCCGCTTGAATGACTCGCGGCCCGCCCGCTTGCTTGTCGCTGGATGCCGAGACGGGAGAGACTTTGCCGGGACTCGCGGGAGCCGCCTTCAACACGCCGGATTTTGCTGTCGAACGTGGTGCCGCATTGAAAGGAGCGGCAGCCGCTGGCGCGGAACGGCCTGTTGTCGGCTGGGACTCTTTTGGCTGTGGTGCCGGCTCATCGCTCCAGTCACCCAGCGATTTACCGGATGCAGCCGGAGCGGCTTCGCCTTCGTTGAACAAGTCTTTGTAGTAGTTCTTCGATCCCGCAGCACTGGTCTCGGAAGCACCGGCTTCCGTCTGACGGGAATAGCGCGTCGGCATTCCTGCACTGTTCGGAGTCACCGCGATGCGACCGCTTCGCGAAGGAGACTCACTACCGGCTCCCCCCAGAGAAGACCGGCCGGTCGTCGCGCCCGAAGGTTCCGCCGCGAAGCCGGCACCGTTGACCAGGGCCATCATTCCCGAGACAGCAAGCAACCAAGTCCCACGACGCATGTTCGGCTCCTTCCGGCAATTCGAGGCCGCTTGGCCTGTGAGTTCGAGGCGAAGAGACCCTTCGACCTCGTTGATGACGTGAGCATCCACCCCGACAATTCGAGGCTCATCAGTCTTATCGGTCGCACAGGTCGTGATGATGCAATCAATCTGGCAGAGTCTGACGATTTTTCACGTCGCAGCGATTGTCCCGCTCGCCGTCGATCTTGGAGAAGAGTCTGATCACTCGCCCGCCGGATCGCAGCGGCAGAACTTGCCGACCAGTGGAACCATCGTGGCAGGTGTTGAACTACCGCGATGGAGGAGGGGCACTCTTGCTCGCCCGGATTTCTGTCATCAAGCCGGACGGGCAAGAGTGCCCATCCTCCGTAAGAACCTGTCCAAGCATTGCGCCGCGATTCGTCCCGTCGGCGGAGCGACGGGACTACTGTCGGGCTTTGCCTAACAAATACGGCGGCTCACAAAATGTAGGGTGGGCATTGCCCACCAACTCACAAC
>JAYUFF010001080.1:0-3215 GCA_043738825.1 Schlesneria sp. | reverse complement strand
CCGATCTGGTCGTGGAGATTCGCAGTCGCAACGACACGCTGGCCGAACTGAAAGCCAAGGCCGACGACTACGTGACCGCTGGTGTCAAGATTGTCTGGCTGGTGGATCCGATGTCGCGCACCGTGCTGGAGTATCGTGGCTCCTCAGAACCAACGCGGCTTGATGAAACGGGTCTGCTCGAAGCGGGCGATGTCATTCCCGGGTTCAGTCTGCTCGTGGCGGACGTTCTGCAACCGTGAAGATTGGAGGACGGGCACTCTTGCTCGTCCGGTCTTCCGAGTCAAAACAGGACGGGCAAGAGTGCCCATCCTCCGTGTGACCGCTTGAAACTGATCGCAATCCGCATGACATCGCCTTCTCTTCCACGTCCTGAACTGCTGGCTCCGGCTGGTGATCGTGAGTGCCTGCGGGCGGCGGTCGAGAACGGGGCGGATGCCGTTTATTTCGGGTTGAACTGCGGGTTCAACGCCCGGGCTCGCGCGACGAACATCGAGCCGGATGAACTGGCCGACGTGATGGCCGGACTCCACCATCGTGGAGTGAAGGGCTATGTGACGCTCAACACGCTGGCCTTCACCGATGAGCTGCCCGAGTTGGAGCGACTGATCCGGCGGATCGCGGTGGCCGACGTGGACGCCGTCTTGGTGCAAGACCTTGGTGTCGTGAGGCTCATCCGCGCGATCTGTCCCGGCCTGCCGATTCATGCTTCGACGCAGATGACGCTGACCAGCGCCGAGTGCATTCGCGTGGCCGAAGAGTTGGGGATCGAGCGGGTCGTGCTGCCGCGCGAGCTGTCAATCCGCGAGATCGCCAAGCTGCGGCAATCGACAGCGGTCTCGCTGGAGGCGTTCGTTCACGGGGCGCTCTGCGTCGCCTACTCGGGGCAGTGTCTGACGAGTGAGTCGCTCGGCGGACGGAGCGCCAATCGCGGGCAGTGTGCGCAGGCGTGTCGGCTTCCGTATGACCTGATCTGCGACGGCGAGGACGTTGATCTGGGGGAGCAAAAATATCTGCTCAGCCCGCAGGACTTGGCGGCGTATGACCTGACGACGGACCTCATCGCGGCGGGCGTTTCGTCGTTCAAGATCGAGGGCCGGTTGAAGACTCCCGAGTACGTGGCCAACATCACGAAGCACTACCGCGCGGCCATCGACGCGGCCGTGAAGGGGGAGCCGGTCGAGTTCACTCGCGACGAGGTGCGCGAGATGGAACTGTCGTTCTCGCGCGGGTTCAGCCCCGGCTGGTTGAACGGTGACGACCACAAGATGCTCGTGCCGGGCTTCAGTTCGTCCAAGCGAGGCGTGTTGCTCGGCGAGATCGTTCGCGTGCGAGACGCCTCAGTCGAGGTGCGGCTGTCCGGCCCAATCGCGCGCGGCGACGGTGTCGTCTTCCAGGGAGACCGCGAAGCGAACGCCGAACAGGGAGGCCGCATCTTCGGCATCTTCCTGGGACGCGAGTCTCTCGATCACGCCGAGTCGGGCGTCGTCGAGTTGGAATTCCAACGAGGTGGCATCGACTTCAACTTCCTCAACGAAGGCCAGTCGATCTGGAAGACGGACGACCCGCAACTGACATCGCGCCTGCGAAAAACCTTCACCGGCCCCGACCCGCTGCGCAAGAGGCCGCTCGATCTGCGAGTGCGTTGCGTGGCGGGTGAGCCGCTCGAAATCGTGGGGCAGGTTTGCAACCTGCCCGTCAGCGCCGATTCTTGTTCCCGTCGCGCAGCGACCGTCGTCCCCTCGCCCCCGTCTTCGGGGGAGAGGGCTAGGGTGAGGGGGCCGAGCGGAGATGACACTAACCCATTTGAACCGACCTCTTACTTCGTCCCTCAACCTTCAACCGTCGATCTTCAACCCTCCGAAAGCCCCCCTCACCCTAACCCTCTCCCCCCCAAGGCGGGAGGAGAGGGGACAAGGCAAGAAGACGCTGCGACCCGTGTCAGCGTAAAGTCTGCCGAACCGCTGCCCGTCGCCACGAAGCACGCGATCACGGCCGAGTTCCTGCGCGAGCAACTGTCTCGCCTCGGGAACACGGTCTATGAGCTACGGCATCTCGACGCGGAGATCATCGGCGGACCAATGGTCCCGCTCAGCGTGCTGTCAAAGCTGCGGCAGGAACTCGTCGTGCGGCTGGATGAGGCGACGAAGCAACCTCGCGAGCGAAGACTGCTCATTGGCGAGGCCATCACCTCGTTCCGGTCTTCAATCCAGGTCTCGCGTCGCGCAGCGACCGTCGTCCCCTCGCCCCCGTCTTCGGGGGAGAGGGCTAGGGTGAGGGGGCCGAGCGATGATGACGCATCCCGACTACAAACAGCCGAAGAAAGAACCCCTCACCCTAACCCTCTCCCCTCCAAGGCGAGGGGCGAGGGGACAAAAGAAGAGACGCGATTGCACGTTCTCTGTCGAACGGTCGAACAGTTGAAGGAAGTCGTTCGCACAATCGGCCCCCTCACCCTAGCCCTCTCCCCCGAAGACGGGGGCGAGGGGACCAGAGCAGCGACCACCCGTTCCCTCTCCGACTCTTCTTCTTCTGGCTCTTGTCTCTCGACCCTCGACTCTCGACCTCACCTCTACGCCGACTTTCAGGACATCCGCGAGTACCGCGAGGCCGTGACTATCGCTCACGAAGCGGGCTTGCGGATCTATCTCGCGACGCCGCGCATTCAGAAGCCGGATGAAGTCGGATACTTTCACGCGCTGCTCAAGCACGGAGCCGACGGGATTCTTGCCCGTAATCTGGCGGGAATGCGATTCTATGCCGATGAGGGCGTGCCGTTCGTGGCCGATTACTCGCTGAATGCCACCAACGAACTGACGGCTCAGTTCCTGATCGAACAGCGGGCGCAGCGCGTCACCGCGTCGTATGACATGAACCGCGATCAACTTCTCGGACTGGTAGAGGCCGTGCCGCCGGAATGGCTCGAAGTCGTCGTTCACCAGCACATGCCGATGTTTCACATGGAGCACTGCGTCTTCTGCGCGGTCCTCTCGCCGGGGACGAACAAGCACAACTGCGGTCGTCCGTGCGACACGCACCTCGTCCAGCTTCGCGATCGCGTTGGGAGCGAACATCCGCTGCACGCCGATGTCGGCTGCCGCAACACGCTGTTCAACGCCGTTCCGCAAAGTGGAGCCGAAGTCGTTGCGATGCTGCTCGAACGCGGCGTGCGAGACTTCCGCATCGAGTTCCTCGACGAACGCCCCGCCGACATTCGG
>JAYUFF010001079.1:0-3215 GCA_043738825.1 Schlesneria sp. | reverse complement strand
CGTACTGACAAACCTCGGTCCCCGACACTCGGCATCCTGAGGCGGGGCGGATTATAGCGATGGCCACGGTGTCGCACCAAGGCAGCGGGGAAATCGGTAGTGAGCCAGTTTGACGGAGAACCAAGTGTGGCATGCTCCGAGTCCGCGAAGGGCGTGGGAAGTCACGCCACGTCGGACACCACGCCCTTCGCGGACTCGGAGCATGCCACTCAACCGTAGTCAACTCCCACATCCGTACCGTGCCGCCGGGCATTGCCCACCTCAAGCGACCAATTATGGTGAAAGGATTGCGGCGGCTCTCAGATTTCGGTATTCCGATAGCTGCACTGAGTTTGTTTCTCCGGGCGATACGAGGGCCGTCGGTCTTGGAGTTCAGGCTCGGGTGAGACATTTTGTGGGGTGGTGCGGCATGGGACCGGAACGATGGGCGAGCCTGGCTTCGGTTGCGATTCCGATCAATCTGGTGTTGGTCGTCGAGGACGATGTCGATTCGGCCGAGGTGCTGAGGGCGATTCTCGAACGGCAGGGGCTGAAGGTTCGAGTCGCCAAAGAAGGCGGACAGGCTCAGGCCACGTTCGTCATGCAAAAGCCCGACTTCGTCATTCTGGACCTGATCCTGCCCGGCGAGAGCGGCTACGAAATCTGCGAGCGCCTCAAGCACACCGACGATTCGGTCCCGATCCTGATTGTGACGGCCATCGATCTGCAGGATTCCCGCGATCTGGCCGAGCGGGTTGGCGCGGACGGCTATCTGACGAAGCCCTACGAACCGGAATCCCTGCTGGCCAAGATGCAGGAAGTGGCCAAGCGCGTTTGGGAACGAAATCATCTCGACCAGGAACCCGATCCCACGCGCGTGCGGTTCAATTGTTCCTGCGGCAAGAAATTCAAAGTCAGTTCGTCTCACAAGGGCAAGAGTCTCACCTGTCCTCAATGCGGTGAGCCGCTCACGGTTCCAAGATAAAGGGTTGAGGGATCGAAAGCGTTTCTCTCGCACCTCAAAACGTGACTCGTTTCCGGTATCAAGCGTCCTAGAGCGAGCGACGACATGGCCGAACTCATCATTCACGCGGGCAAACTGCAAGGGAAACGCCTCGTTCTTCCCGAACGCGAAATCGTTGTCGGACGCGACGAAGACTGTCAGATGCGGCTCACTTCCAGTTTGGTCAGTCGGCGACACTGCGTCTTGGATGTGCGCCCCGGCGGAATCTGGGTGCGAGACCTGGCGAGTCAGAACGGCACCTACGTCAACGATGTCGCGGTGACCGAGCCACTGTTGCTGCGCGCGGGAGATGTCTTGCGAATCGGAGCGGCGTTGTTTCAAGTGCCGGAGTCCGCACTCCCGTCCTCCAAGCCTCAACCCAAAACGGCGGCCGGCAAAATCTCGGACGCCGACATCGCCGATTGGCTGACCGACGACGATCCGACGCACCTCCCCAAGGAATCGGACACCGCCGTGATCCTGGGCCGGGCGGGTATCAAGACTGAGGCGGCAACGGTCAGCACGGCACCTCCAACGTCAGGTTCATCGACGGTGTCGGGATCCTCCGTGTTTCGCGCGGCAACAGCCCCCAGGCCGGCGCAGCGGACGATCAAGGAAGAGGCCGCCGAAATCATCCGCAAGCACTGGGAAGCGGTTCGCTCCAAACCGGGCGAGTAATCGTCTGTCGCCACCCTGTGCGGGGGCGTGTTTCATCCACTGTCCCTCCCGATACTGCCTTTCAACCTTCACCGACCCTTCACCCTGGAGTTCCTTTCATGCGCAGTCTGCTGCTCGGTTCGAGTCTTTGTCTGATGGTTCTGTCTTCTGAACCGCAGCTTCAAGCACAGCAGGCATTGCCCGCCCTGGACGCGAAGCAGGCCGATGCCGACTTCGCCTTTCAAGGCGAGTACGTCGGCAACATTGAAGACGATGGCAACCTCACGAAAGTTGGCATCCAAGTCATCGCGTTGGGCGGCGGAAAGTTTCATGCCGTCGGGCACGTTGGCGGTCTGCCGGGAGACGGCTGGGACGGACAGGCGAAACACGAAGCCGACGGCGAATTGAAAGATGGCACCCTGACCATCAAGGGCGAAAAGGCCACGGTACAGATCAAAGACGGAGTCGCCACGATTCTCAACAACGATGCGGTGAAGGTCGGCGAGTGCAAGAAGATGGCTCGCGAAAGTTCCACGATCGGAAAGAAGCCGCCTCAGGGTGCGGTCGTGCTGTTCGACGGATCGACCGCCGACAACTTTCAGGGCGGCAAACTCGACGGCAACCTGCTGGTGCAGGGTGTCACGAGCAAGCAGAAGTTTCAGAGTTACTCGATGCACATCGAGTTCCTGCTCAGCTATATGCCCGCCGCGCGGGGACAGGGTCGCGGCAACAGCGGCTGCTACGCGCAGGGCCGGTACGAAGTGCAGATCCTCGACTCGTTCGGTCTTTCGGGCGAACACAACGAATGCGGTGGCATCTACACCATCAAGAAGCCCGACGTGAACATGTGCTTCCCGCCCCTGTCGTGGCAGACCTACGACATCGACTTCACCGCCGCGAAATATGACGACGCGGGCCAGAAGACGGCCGATGCCCGAATGACCGTCAAGCACAACGGCGTCGCGATTCACAACGATGTGGCACTCCCCAAGTCCACGACGGCGGCTCCCGTGGCAGAAGGCAAGGAACCGGGACCGATCTACCTGCAAGACCACGGCAACCCGATCCGCTTCCGCAACATCTGGGTCGTCGAAAAGTGACCCGACTCCAGACTCGGTGAGACAACCCGCAGGATCAACTGTGCTTGTTCTGCGGGTTGTTTCCTCTCAATCACTTCTCGGCCTTGGCCGATTCGACAAACTTGACGAACGCCTCGCGCTGAGCCGTGACGGTGACTTGCGGCCCGGTCAGCTTGACGAAGAAGTTGGTCGGCCCCAATGGAACGGCGACCCCCAGCATCCGCCAGTTCTTGTTGGGTTGACCGTCCTTGCTCAGCATATCGGCGTAGGTGCCTGACAGTTCGACGAGCGTTCCCTTTTGGCCGTCGAAGGTGATTTCGGACTGACGCGGCTCCGGATCGTTGGGGCCGCGGCGAAACTGCCCCTGCCAGCGGTCGATGTTCGATGCGAGATCGCCCCCCGCCGATGAGAGCGTCAGCCGCGCGGGGCCGCCCTCACCCGTAAGCGAAAACTCGCCGAGCACGAACTGGCTCTTCGGCGGCTGCTCCTGCCAGTCG
>JAYUFF010001078.1:0-3217 GCA_043738825.1 Schlesneria sp. | reverse complement strand
GCGAGTCGGTTTCGCCGATGACCTGGCCCATTGTCAGGCCGCCCCCGAAGAACAGGGCGCAGCCGGCATCGGCCCAGTGTTCTCGGCCGGGACCGAGGGGTGAGATCTTTGGGGTACGGCCGAACTCGCCCAGGACCACGACCAGCACATCGTCGCTCAGACCTCGGTCGTGCAGGTCGGTGACGAGGGCGGTGATGCTCATGTCGATCAACGGCATCAGGCACTTCAGCGCGAAGAAGATGTCGCCATCGGCACTGCTGTGATGGTCCCAATCTCCGGCGTGCAGCGTCACCACGCGCACTCCCGCTTCGACCAGGCGGCGAGCCATCAGGAACGGCTTTCCGTTCCAGTCGTACATGTACTGCTTCGCGGTTTGATGCGGATACTTTCCGGCTTTGTGGCCGTATCGAGCCAGCGTTTCGGGCGACTCATTGGTGAGGTCGAACGCCTCACGCACCTTTGGCGATGCGATCATCTCCAACGCCTGAGCCTGAAACCGGTCGAGGCCCCCAAACGAAGAAGCGTCTCGCCGATCCACTTCGCGATGCAGGTTGTCGAACGCGGCGAGCAGTGCCTTGCGGTTCTCCAACTGCTCCAGGTTCTTCACGGGGGTGAGGTCGCTGAGCGACTCCTTGAACGGACGGAACGGCGCGTGACCGGCTCCGGCATAGTGCGGCTTCTCGTAGTCGAACAGATCGGACGTCTCGTTCATGCTGACGTACGACGGCAGCGCGAACTTAGTCGGAGCCAGCCGGCTGACGATCGACCCAAACGCCGGCCGCTTCCCCGCCGATCGAGGCAGCCCGGTGTAGACCTCGCTCAGATAGTGATCGTTCTCGACCGAGCGAATGCCCCGCACCAGCGCGGCCCGGTCCAGCATCGCGGCCTGCCGCGGCATGTGCTCACAGATTTGCACGCCGGGCAGTTTCGTGGCGATGGGCGAGAACGGCCCGCGATACTCGGCCGGAGCCTGCGGCTTCAAGTCCCACATGTCGATATGCGACGGCCCGCCGTTGAGCACCACATAGATGACCGACTTCGGCCGCTTGGCTTTCGTCCCCGCAGTCGGATGTTCGGAGTCTGCGGCAGTGGCTTCGTGTCGCAAGAGATCCGCGAGGGTCAGCCCGCTCAGGCCCAACGCGCCGACACGCAACAGCTCGCGACGATTCAGGCGACCAGCGGACAGATGATGCCGATTGGAAACGCTGAACATCCTCAGACTCCGCAGCAGGGCAGGTGGGCGGGCAAACTCAACTGGCGGGATGATATACCGCTCGCGGATGACAGTGTCACAATTTCTTCGTTTGACTGCGCGAACTAACGACGCAACCTCTCGGCCACGACCAAGAGGAAGCGGCGGAACCACAGAGGACACAGATTTCACGGATGACACAGATCAGACGAAAACCAAGAACGCTCCTCTCCTCCCTCTTCATCCGTGCTATCTGTGAAATCCGTGAAATCTGTGGTCAGTCGTTTGTCTCTTCGGCGGGTGTCATCTCTGGCTGAAAAGCACGCGGAACGACAGGAAGTCGCGAACTCGTAGTACGAGCCATTCCTTACCGCGCCGGGTTCTCGAAGAACGGGAACAACTGCTTGAGTTCGGTGGCATTCGGTCTGCGGCCGTATTCGCAGAGTTCAAACGCTTCCCCGTAGTTGACGCCCACACTCTCCGACAGCGTGGCGTGGCCTTGCGCGAGTCAGGTATAACGCCTCGGCTCGTGGACATCAGCCGACTGCCGTTGGATCGGATGCCGCATTACCAAGTCTCAAACAAGGTGCCTCAATGACACTCTGGAAGTTCGCGTTTGTGGTGGTGTGCTTTGTGCCGACGATTGTCTGGGCCGAGAACTGGCCCGGATGGCGAGGGCCTCGCGGGGATGGGAGCAGTGCGGAAACGAACGTCCCTTTGAAATGGGACGCCACCACGAATGAGGGCATGGCGTGGAAGGTGGCCGTGCCGTATGGGGGCCATTCATCGCCGGTCGTGTGGGACGACCGCGTGTTCATGACAGGGGCGGACGAGGCGAATCCGCGTCGCATGCTGATGGCGTTCGATCGCACCAGCGGCAAGCTGCTGTGGGAGAAAGAGGTCGCCAAGACGCCACTCGAAAAGAAGCACAAGCTGAACAGTTGGGCGTCGGGGACTCCGGCCACCGACGGTGCGATGGTCTACGCCGCGTTCCTCGATGAGAAAGAGATGCTGGTCACGGCCTACGATGTCGAGGGCCATGAAAAATGGACTGTGCGCCCCGGCGTCTTCTCCAGTGTGCATGGCTATTGCAGTTGCCCCGTGTTGTTCGAGAAGACGGTGATCGTGAACGGCGACCACGATGGCGAGGCATACCTCGTCGCACTCGATCGAGAAACGGGCAAGACCATCTGGAAGACGCCACGCGAGAACAAGACGCGCAGCTATTGCACGCCGATCATTCGCGACATTGATGGCCGGACGCAGATGATCCTGTCAGGGAGCAAGTGCGTGGCGAGTTACGATCCGCGCACTGGCCAGCGGCATTGGATTCTCGACGGGCCGACCGAGCAATTCGTCGCGTCACCAGTCGAGAACAAGGGGCTGATCTTCATCACGGGTGGCTTCCCCGACAAGCATATTCTGGCGATCGATCCGCGCGGTTCCGGGCAGATCACCGAGGAGAGCCATGTGAAGTGGCATCACCTCAACAAGGGAGTCTCTTACGTGCCGTCGCCCGTCGCCGCAAACGATTTCTTCTTTTGCGTGTCTGATGGCGGAGTGGCCAGTTGCTACGACGCAATCACCGGCACGGTGAAATGGCAGGAACGACTCGGCCGCCAACACAGCAGTTCGCTCGTGGCGGTCGCCGGTCGCGTTTACTTCCTTGACGACGACGGCATCACACACGTCCTCGAAGTCGGCCCGGAGTTCAAAGTCCTCGCGACGAATCCGCTTGGTGAGGAAGCGTACTCGTCCCCCGCGATCAGTCAGGGCCAGATGTTCATCCGAGGTGAGAAGCATTTGTTCTGCATCGGTGAACGCCGTGAGAAGACGGCAGCGAAGTGATGCGACGTGGTTTGCAAGGTTTCGCCCCGATTGGCGAGCGTCCGACGTGAACCCAGGGCCATCGCCCATTGAATCTGGGATATCGGGTGCCACGGTCACGGAGCTTCGACGTGGCCGTGCGAGGACGTGAAGGCCATTCCCAATCTCACGGCCACGTCGAAGCTCCGTGACCGTGGC